>JAHIOY010000021.1 GCA_018894495.1 Patescibacteria group bacterium | reverse complement strand
CTGTCAAACATTGAACTAACCGAAGTGATTTTAACGGGATAATTTTTAAGAACTTCCAAAACCGCTTTTGGCATAGCATTTCCGCCGCCAAAACAAACAATTTTTCTAACTCTTTTCATAATTATTTCCTTTCACGGCTAAATCGTAAGCCCATCTTAACCGGGGTTCCAAAGCAAGCTCTCGTCTTATTGCGTCAACTTCGGGTGATTCCCCTGACTTGATACCGGCCGTACTTATCAGCACTTCAGCCGGAGCAATGTCTTTATATTTTTGTCTTCGCGCATTAGCTTCGGCTGTATTAATGCCCATCCTGCTCAAAACCGCAGCATCTTGCGGCAAGGACCAGCCAATCTTCACTCTCTTATCTATTTCTTTTCTGACTTTAAAAAACCATTCTGATTTTTGGAGCCCAAAACGATTTATCCAGTTTAGCCATTTCCCGCCTCTCAATGCTCCTTTTCCTCGGTTCGCTTTCGGGTCAACTTCAAGCAGGTCCCTTACTTCCTCAGCCCCCTCTGATGTCTTACCTATCAACCCCTCAGATATTGCTCCCCAATATGGCTGTTTTTCGCCATCGCCTAAATAGTCAGATAAAAGTTTAAGAGATTCGAACGAATCCGGCAGCCCAGCTAAAGTCCTCAAAACCTCCTTTTTTATCTTCAGGTTGTTCATTTTAAGAGTTTTTCTCTTTCGCCCCAAGCCTCGGGCGAATCATTACCAACTAAATTTCTAAATTTTTTTGAGAGACCGACGACAACCTCTTTTATCGCCTCCGGTCTCGTCTCTATCCTCCCCCTTCCTGTTTCTTTTCTCGCTTTTGATTCTTTTATTATTTTTTCTGTTAATTTGCGAGATCTTTCTTCTTCTTCGGGCGTCTTTGGTTTGGTTTCTCCCGGTTCTAATTTTCCCTTCTCTATTATTTCTTTTATTGTTTTGCGAGCTTCTTCTACTTTTCGTAGCTCCTCCAAACTTTCGAATTGACCCCCGGGACCCACCACCACTCCTCCTTCTTCTGACTTTTTTTGTTCTTCCTCAGGTACTGTGGGTTTTGGTTCTTTCTTCTCTCTTATTTTTTTACGGGCTGTGTCTAATAATTTTCTTAATTCTTTTTCCGTTTTTGCTCCTTCTGCTTCCCACCCCTCCCCCATTTGTTCTATTTTTTCAAGAGCGGCGTTCTTCGCTCTTTCCCCCACCGTAGGTTTTTCTCTTCTTGATTCTCTCATATAATTTTAAATTGCTTTAAAATGTCGGACGTCGCACGTCCGCTAGTTCATTATAACTCGGTTTTTCAATTTTGTAAAAAACGCCGAGAGGAATTTTAACTCCCTGGCCATTTTTATAATCCCACTCCCTGATTTTTGCCAGGGCTTTTTCTTTAGAGCTTTGGTCGTGGTCTTTCAATTCATAAATTCGCTCCTGATAAAACTGGCGATTGTCAAAAAAAGTAATGCAAGGCTGTAAAATTTCCAAAAAGGAAAAACCCTTGTGCTCTACCGCTTGAACAATTAAGTCCTTAATCTGGTCAATTTTTAAGGCATACCCCCGGGCAATAAAAGTTCCACCAGCAGCCAAGACCAATTCTAAGGGATTAAGGGGCTCTTCAATGTTTCCTTCCGGGCTTGAGCTTCCTTTAAAGCCCTTGGGCGAGGTGGCCGTAAATTGAGAAACGGTCAGGGCAAAATTCCGATTGTCATAAACCAAAACCGTAATATCGCTGTTTCTTTTAGCCGCGTGAATTAAATGGGACATTCCCTCATTATACATATCGCCATCGCCAACTATGTCTATAACTTTTAAATCCGGATTAGCTAATTTTATGCCCTGGGAAACGGGAAGCGACCGGCCATGCAAGCAGTAAAAACTGTTTAAATTCAAATAATCAAAGGTCTTGCCATGACAGCCAATGCCGGTAGTAAAAACAATGTTTTCTTTGGCCGTTCCTTTCTCAACCAAAGTCAAAACCGCCTTTTTCAGCGCTTCTAAAATTAAAAAATCTGGACAACCCGGACACCAGGTCTTTTGGCAATAAGTATCTAAATCTTCTTTCATAAAAACTCAACAAAATAAACCAAATCTTCATCAATTTTCTCAAGATCTAATAAAACTTTTTCTTTTCTCGGTTGTTCACCAGCATTTCTAAAATCTCTCTGAAATGAACCACATTTAACCAAAGCATCATCTGTAATTTTGATAAAAGAAATCTGTTGTAAATCAAACGAAACTTTTCTTAATCTTGACCAAGCGCCTCTTTTTATCCTTTCTATCTCATATTTTGATTTTCCTCCTTTTAGTGCTTCGTGCCATTTTTGAAATATCCTATCTTCGTCATTATATAGAACTTTCCCAAGAGCAAGAATTAAACCAACCTTTCCATAATTTTTAATCCCCTTTGCCGTTGCTTCACTATCATTAACAATAATCTGGTGACTGCTTGTATTCATGGCATGTGCTTTGAAATCCCAAGGAATATTTTTAAAGCTATCAAATTCAACTCTACCATATTTTGGTCCCGGTATCTTCATAATCTTTGATAAATATTTTTCACACAGAAATTGAAAATAAAAACCAATCCATTCCATCTGTTTCCAGTGAGGAAAGTTTGCCTTTTTCATTTCTAAAATAGATTTCCTACCATTCCATAATTTAGGAATCCTTTTTAATCTTTTACCAATTTGTTTAGCAGTTTTTAAAAAAGTAAGGTCATTTTCTCCATATCTTGTTTTTCCTTTATCAAATAATAATAAAGGTTGGGTTTCATTCGTTTTATTTGTTTCTTTAATTCTGTATAAACCTTTTTCTAATCTTTCTTTGGCGAATTCATAATATTCTTTCACAATTTCAAAACCAATATATTGTCTATTTAGCATCTTACTAATTACTGCTACCTGTCCTGAACCTAAAAATGGATCTAAAATAATATTTCCTTCTTCACTTGAATACATCAATATTTTCTTGATTAACTCTGCTGGTAGTTTTGTAGGCGTTTTCTGGTCGCCATTCCAATATTCTCTTTTTATAACCCAGACATCTTCTTTATCTTCATAGTGTAGGCTTTTTCCTCTTTCGCCTTTAGATTCTTTGTCGTATCGAGAATACGGAAAAAATTTTCTATTTTCATTATTTTTACAGACATAAAGGCAATGATAGTGTGAACTGACAAACTTTCTTTTTGTTACAACGCCAAATTGGTATTTCCAGATAATGTGATTTATAGTGATAAAACCCAATTCGTCAATGGCTGTTAAAATATCCTTCAGATTATTCCAGCCAGAAAAGACATACATGCTTCCCGATTCTTTGAGTACTCTATATGCTTCTTTCATCCATTCAAGCGTAAATTCATAATATTTTTCTTGAGAAATTTCATTGTACCCTTCTAAAACTCGCGATTGTGTCCTGTTATAATTGCTCTTTTTGGCTTTAAACTCTATTGCAAATGGTGGATCGGTAATAACTAAATCAATAGTATTAGATGGAATGTGTTTCATCCCTTCAATGCAGTCCATGTTATAAATTTTATTAAATTCCAATTCTTTCATAATAAATTCTTTAATTTTTCTTTTATTTCTTTGGCCAAAAATGGCCGGCCATTATATTTTAAAATTTTTCCATCAACTTTTATTCCATTTTGCTCTAAAACCTTTGCCATTTGACCGCTCGCATTTATTTCAACCGAGACCAATTTTTTCACTCCTTTTAAAGCCCTCGCCATTTGCCTCTTTGGGAATGGCTCAATGATAATCGGCTGAATCAATTTAATTCCCAAATTTTCAGCCGCCTCAATTGCCGCTCCTTTTGTTATTCCCCAGGCAACGATTGCTTTATTTGCCTTTTTATTTCCATAAACTTTAATTGCCGGCAATTTCTCAACTTCTTTTTCCATTGTTCCAAATTTCCTTAGCCGCTTTTCTTGCATTTTTTCAACCCCTTCGCTTTCGTCGGTTATGCCAAATTCGTCATGCTCATAACTCGTTGCTTTGATAATTGCGTCTTTCTCGCCGGGGAAAGCCAAAGGTGAAATCCCATTTTTTGTAATTTTATATCTTTTATAATCCCCTTTTTTATTCCAAAGCAATGGTTTTTCCGGCTTGAGCATCGCCAAAATTGATTCATTTACGGTGAAAGTATTTTCTGAAACGTCTTTGTCTAATAATAAAATCACCGGCGTTTGGTATTTCCAAGCCAAATTCAAGGCCAGGCCGGAATAGGACAAGCATTGCTCGGCATCGCCCGGAGCAATGACGAATCTTGGAAAATCGCCATGACCAGCAGAGAGAACAAAATTTAAATCTCCCTGCAAGTTATAGGTTGGCATTCCGGTTGAGGGACCGGCTCTTTGACTTTCTATAATTAAAATTGGGGTTTCACTTTGCCCGGCCAAACTCAATGCTTCAACCATTAGAGCAAAGCCGCCGCCAGAAGTTCCAACAGCGCTTTTTGCTCCGGCAAAACTTGCGCCCAAAGCCATATTGACAACTGAAATTTCGTCTTCTGGCTGAATAACGCCGCTCTTAAAGTCATTCTCATGCCGGGCTAAATAATTAAGAATTGAGGTTGCCGGAGTCATTGGATAGGCAAAATACAGAGCAAGCCCGGCTTTAACCATTCCCAAAGCAGTCGCCTCATTTCCGGTTAAAAGCAGAGTAGTTGGCGGAGGTCCGACCTCCGCAATTTTTAGTAAATTTTGGGAAAGCTCATAAGCCCTTTTGGCAATTTTTAAATTTAAGTCAATCGCTTTTTTAATTTCTTTTTTAAAGACCTGTTCCAAGACATCCCATTCAATGCCAATAACCTTGGCAAAAGCCGCAATTAAAGCCGTATTCGCCATTATTGGGATACCGCCCATTTCTTTTGCAATCGTCTGAATGGGTAGGCCGATTCCTTGCGCTGTCCCTCTAACGGCGCGAGCGTCAATTTTATCGCTGTTGAAAATAATAATTCCCTTTTCGCTTAAATTCTTTTTGTGTAAATTTAAAGTTCGCTCATCCAAAGCCAAAAGAAAGTCGTCTTTTTCTTTTCGCGATTGAAAGCCGTTTTCAGCTGCCCGGATTTGGGAAAAATTATGGCCGCCCCTGATTAACGATTGATAATCCTCATAAATATAAATATGATAGCCCAAATGATTAAATAATTTGGCGATAATTAAGCCGGCCACTCTTGAGCCCTGCCCGGCCTCACCCCCGATTAAAATTGAATAATCTTTTAGCATCTCTATTACTTTGGCAAAATTACTTTAATTTCCTTAATTTTTTGAAAATCTTTGAGATTTCGAGTAATAAGAATTGAATTAGTAAAAAATGCCGTGGCCCCAATTAGAGAATCAATTAAATCGACTTTATATTTTCTTTTAAATTCTCCAGCTTTTTCAGCAATTTGAGAATTAATCTCAATGTTTTGAAAAGAATCAAGGAATTCTTTTACTTGGTTTTGAATTTTTAGGTCAGCCATACTTAAACCGGCAAAAACCTCAGCTTTAGTTATTACTGAAATTAAAAAAAGACACTTTTCAATTTGAAGCTTTTGAATTAACTTTAGAGAAAAAGTTTTTGTTCTTAAATGGTCAATTATTATATCAGTATCAAGTAAATATTGACTCACCATAATTTCTGCCACTTCCTTTCTGCTTCTTTCCTAATTTTCTTTGTATAAGTAATTCCTTGGGGTAAATTTGGTAAAATCCCGCTTGTTTTCTTTAAAACTGAAATAAATTTCAAAATTCTCTTAGAAATTTCTTCTGTTTGTTTCTTTTCTCTAAAAATCTTTTTGGGGATTTTCAAAACCAAGTAATCTTTAGTTGTTCTCGTAATAATTTGATTGTCCATATTCTCAATTCTATTTT
>JAHIOY010000020.1 GCA_018894495.1 Patescibacteria group bacterium | reverse complement strand
TCCCAATCCGGCAAGCATAACATTTTCAGAAAACGACGGATTTGCTATCAAACCATTTATAGGGGCACTACACCTTATCAAGGAAGTAAACAAGAGGTGGGCTAAATTAGGAAATGACCCTATCGGAATAAGTAAAGATGAATTTTCTTTGTTTGCCCTAACGCTTATTGATTACAGAAACATCAAAAGGCAAGCGGAAAAGTTGATTGAATACCGCGTCGGCCTACGTTCGCAGAAAGACGATGGAAGCAAAAAACAATTCAGAGAAAAATTTAGAAAAGATTTTGCCAAGTCATTTTTAGGAACAAGCAAGAGTGGCGAAATTGCAAAACTTCTTAACAATCTTAAGGATTATGGGGACAATGCAATTCGATATTTCAGATTAACTAGATATTTACATATCCGAGGCGGTGGATTTTATGTTGATTTGGAACCAAGAAGGTCTATCGAAATTGACAAGTTGCTCTTAACCGACAATGCGGCTCCTTCGGCATTCAAAAGTGCCGAAGAGTACATCGAATATCTTGCTGATATTAAGCAACCAGTTTTGCCGTGGGAAACAGAGCCGGAATTAAAAAAGATTGCAGAAAATCTCAATCAAGATGTACGCCTCTATGTATCCGACTTAGAGTCAAAAACGATAAAAGTCCCCACTTTCGGTTTTCGAAAGATCGCGTCTTTGGCTACGGAACAATTAAAACAATTTATTGAGGAGTTACGAACCTATCGCCGAAAATTGCAAGAGATGGAAACCCATTTTGAATCTCAAAATATATCCAAAATCCAAGAATACATCGAAGCACTCAAAAATATCCACCAATCGGAGAATAAAAAAAGCATTGAGCTAGAAAAACTCTCAACACTCGCGCTAAACGCCCTAAATGACGCATTAGAGATAAAACCAAACTATCCGGTTGGTGATGATAATGAGCCAACTTTTACCGCACCCGCCAATAAACCAGATATAGAATGTTTCTACGAAAAATTTAATTCGGTGTGCGAAGTTACAATGCTTACTGACCGTTCGCAATGGTATAACGAGGGACAGCCAGTCATGCGTCATGTGAGAGATTTTGAAAACTCCCATACTAACAAAGCAACTTATTGCCTGTTTATCGCCCCGCGACTACACCAAGACACAATAGAGACATTCTGGATGGCGATTAAATATGGATATAAAGGAACAACACAAAGAATTGTTCCGCTTTCCATTACGCAATTTATTAGATTGCTTGAAATTCTGCTGGAAATCAGAAAACAAGGAAAAAAATTTACGCATGATGAATTGTTAAATCTTTACGAGCAAATTTTGGGCCTTACAAATCGCGTAGCTCATTCCGAAGAGTGGATTGAACAAATACCGGAAGCAATTACCGCATGGCAAAAATCTATTTTAGCAAAGCAATAATTATGAAACTAAACACTATTTATCAAGACGACTGCATAAAGATTTTGAATGAAAAAATTGACGAAAAGTCAGTTGAGTTGATTTTTGCCGATCCTCCATACAATCTTTCCGGCAATGGTCTGAAGTGGGAAGGCAATAAAACTGGTGGCGATTGGTATATGGTGAACGAAAAATGGGATAAAATGTCCGCACCGGAATATATGCGGTTTACTCGAAAATGGATTGGCGCTTGCCACAAAGTATTAAAAGATAATGGCTCAATTTATATTTCTTGCACTTATCACAATCTTGTAGAAGTAATGATGGTGCTGAAACAGCTCGATTTCAAAATTAATAATGTCATCGTTTGGCAAAAGATAAACGCAATGCCCAACATGACAAAAAGAGTTTTTACTCACTCGACAGAATTTGTCGTTTGGGCGGTCAAGGGTAAAAAATGGATTTTTAATTACGAAGAGCTTAAAAAAATAAATCCGGAAACACAGAAAGATGGCACGCTCAAACAAATGAGAGATGTTTGGGCATTGCCTTTAGTGCAAGGGAAAGAAAGATTGCATGGAAAAGACGGTAGAGCATTACATCCAACACAGAAACCGGAGGAAATATTAAAAAGAATTATTATCGCATCATCAAATAAGGGCGACTTGGTTTTAGATCCATTTTTGGGTAGTGGCACTACGGTAATTGTAGCCAAAGCCCTTGGCAGAAATTGGGTAGGTATAGAGAAAGAGAAAAAATATGTTGAGTTAGCAAACAACAGAATACAAAATTATGGAAACAAACGATAAAGATAAAAAAGGATTTACTCTAAAACGAAAAACTCTCTTGTATAAAAGCGGTGTTGAATATGCTGATTTTTGTATAAATCATGTTGAAGGATGCGCTCACGGCTGCACATTTCCTTGTTATGCGATGCTCATGAAAATAAGGTGCGGGATTATTAAAAATTATAGAGAATGGCTGCAGCCGAAAATTGTAGCCAATGCGTTGGAGTTATTAGACAAAGAAATTCCCAGATATAAACATAAAATTAAGTTTGTCCATTTGTGCTTTTCCACCGACCCGTTTATGTATAAATATCCGGAAGTGGCGGATTTAACTTTAAAAATAATTGAAAGGTTGAACAGAGATAATATTCGTTGCGTTGTTTTAACAAAAGGAATTTATCCGAAAGTTTTAGTTAATACCAAAAAATACGGCGAGAATAACGAATATGGAATTACTATCGTATCTTTGGACGAAAGATTTAAGAAAAGATTTGAGCCATATTCGGCTCCATACAAAGACAGAATTAAATCATTAAAATATTTGCAGGGCAAAGGTTTAAAAACTTGGATTAGCATGGAACCGTATCCGACCCCCAATTTAGTAAAACAGGATTTGCGAAAAATTTTGAAGGAAGTTTCTTTTGTAGATAAAATTATTTTCGGCAAGTTAAATTATAATGTTAAATCAAGACAGTTCGGCACTAACGGGGATTTTTACCATAATTGCGCTAAAACAGTAATTGAATTTTGTAAGAATAATGGAATTGAGCATCATATTAAATACGGAACGCAGAAAAAAGATAATAGAAAGACGGAAAAAATTTTTGTTAAAAATAGTATTGAAAATTTGAATTCAGGAACAAAACAACCAACTCTTTCTCTTGATTTTCAACCGCTGATTTGTTTGCTAAATTCCAATCATTAACTCCAAGCAGTGTCCTTTAAAATGGCTGGGTTTTTTGTTAGAGTTTATAATATGCCACAGTATGGAGGATAAAAAATTAGACAAAAGAATTTCATCGATATTGGACGCTAATTTTGGACGACTCAGCGAAGGACTGAGGGTTTTGGAAGATATGACCCGCTTTATTTTGCGGGATTCTGAAATTACCAAAAAATTAAAAGAGATGCGCCATTCTTTATCAATGGAAAGCAGGCAATTTAATTTTGAATTTCTTGATTCTCGGGGAGAAGATATTGGAGCTTTTCTGACGGTTCCTGACGAAGCGAAAAGAGAAAACTTTACCGATTTAGTTATTGCCAATGCCAAGAGAGCCGAAGAATCCCTTCGGGTTTTGGAGGAGTATTTTAAGTTCTTGAAAATCCTGTCTTGGAGGAAATTTCAAGACAATCGTTTTTTATTGTATAGTATAGAAAAAGAGATTGTTTCCAGATTTTTGCGTCAAGAAAAGACAAAAAAACTTTTTCCTCTTTATATAATTTTAGACGCCAAATACTTTCTTGCCCGCCGAAGCCCGAGGGGCGAAGGCGGGGACAAAAGAAATCCGGTTGAATTATTAAAAAAAGTAATTTCAGGCGGAGCAAAAGCGGTTCAAATAAGGGATAAAATAAATAACAAGTTTTTATTTCGGGAAGAATCCGAAATAAAGAACAAAAGAAAAATTTTGGAAACGGCTTTGAAACTCAAAGAAATCTGCCAGAAGGCAAACGTTCTTTTTTTGGTCAACGATTATGTTGATATTGCTTTAGCCGTTGAGGCCGACGGAGTCCATTTGGGAGAAGATGATTTGCCAATAAGCGCGGTTAGGAAAATTCTTCCTTTTGACAAAATTATCGGCTCTTCGGTTCACAACCTCAAAGAGGCAAAAAAAGCTGAAAAAGAGGGCGCGGATTATATTTCAGTAGGCGCCATTTACCCAACCTCAACAAAAGAAAACGCAATTTTGGTTAAACCGTCTTTAATCCGAGAAATCAAAGAGAAGGTTTCCTTGCCGATTATTGCCATTGGTGGTATAAATGAAAATAATTTAGACAAAGTAATGAAATTTGGAGTTGATGGAATAGCTGTGGCTCAAGCAGTGCTTGATAAATCCAGTCCCAAAATAGCAGTAAAAAGAATTTTATCAAAACTAAAAAAGCATAGGTAAGGATTTGTCTATTGACATCGTTGCTGACTTTAGGTAATATGTAACCAATCAAGAGCGATGGCGACTGGAGAATTGGCTCCGATGACCCATCCAGCAACCCCGCGGTGCGGGGTGCTAAACCCAACCCTTAGGAGGGAAGGATTAGCCCCGATTAAATCGGGGAATAGAAAGTAAACCTCCTTTGGGGAGGTTTTTTGTTTTTTTATTTATTATGATGCCCAGTAGAAGAATTTCGACTCGATGTTTTTCAAAGAAAAACATCAAAAAGAACACTGCTGGGTATCTAAAACTTATTGAGGATTTCGGCTTTAAAATCTAGCAACTCAAAATTACTAAATCTAAAAGTCGAAATTTCTCTACTGGGTATGAAAAAACAATTTTTTACATCGGAATCGGTTTGCTGCGGGCATCCGGATAAAGTGGCCGATACCATCGCTGATGCTGTTTTGGATGAAATTTTGAAGCAGGATAAATTTTCCCGAGTTGCCTGCGAAGTTTTTGTTAGCAAGGGTTATGTTATTGTGGCTGGAGAAATTACGACCAAGGCCTGGGTGGATATTAATAATTTGGTAAGGGAGGTAGTCAGGGATATAGGTTATACTAAACCCGAATACGGATTTGACTACCGGACATTGGCGGTCTTGAATACCATCAGCGGACAATCGCCCGACATTGCCAGGGGGGTTAAAAAAACTGGCGCAGAAAAACAGGGGGCCGGCGATCAGGGCTGTATAAAAAAGGGTTCTTTGGTGAGAACTGAGAAGGGTTTTCTTCCAATTGAGATGATAAAACCGGGAGATTTGGCAGTCACGCCCTATGGATTGAAGAAAGTGATTAATGCCAGAATGACAGGAGTGAAAAAAATAGTGGAAATTATATTTTCTAATGGTTTTTCTTTGGAATGCACTCCCGAGCATAAGATTCTTTGCTATGATAAGAAAAATTTTACTTATTGGAAAAGCGCTCGCGATTTAACCAAAGAAGACTTTATTTGTATTTTAAAACCGGGAGTAAATACCAAAAATTATCCTTCAGAGTCTATTATTTCTTTTATTCCAAAATCCCAATTCTTTACTAAATACAATCATAGGATTTATGGTTTGGAGGAAATGAAGTTAAATGAAAATATAGGGTATCTTACAGGGGAACTAATAGGTGATGGATATGTAAGGAATCCATTCCGGCTGTCTTTATATTTTGGGGATAATTTTTCCCATCTTTTAAGGGTTAAAGAAATAATGATTGATGAAGGAAGATTAGGAAAGAATTTACCTTTTGGAATAGCGAGATTTAAAAAAAGAATTAAAAAATCAGCCGCATCGGTTTATGATCTTGAAATTGAAGATGTAAATATTTTTTCTGCTAATGGAATTTTTGTTCACAATTCAGCCACTGGTTATGCCTGCCGGGAGACGTCGGGATTGATGCCTCTGCCAATAATGTTAGCCCATAAATTGGTGGCAAAATTAGCCGAAGTTAGAAAAAATAAGGTATTACCCTATTTAAGACCGGATGGGAAATCCCAAGTGACCTTGGAATATGAAAACGAAATACCCAAACGACTAAACAACGTAGTTATTGCCGCTCAACATGACCCG
This sequence comes from Patescibacteria group bacterium, assembly GCA_018894495.1. Taxonomy (GTDB): domain Bacteria; phylum Patescibacteriota; class Minisyncoccia; order Minisyncoccales; family JAHIOY01; genus JAHIOY01. The sequence continues at coordinate 7,683 of JAHIOY010000020.1, read as the reverse complement.
AATGTTTCTTCAAAGAAAATTAAAGAGGATATAATCAAAAATATTATAATCCCGGTTTGCAAAAAATATTTAGACAGCAAAACAAAATTTTATATTAATAACACCGGCCGATTTGTCATCGGCGGACCCGTTGCTGACACCGGTATGTCAGGGAGAAAGTGCGTGGTTGACAGTTATGGCGTGGGATTTCCGGTGGGAGGAGGCAGCTTTAGCGGCAAAGACCCGACAAAAGTTGACAGGTCAGGCGCCTATATGGCAAGATACATTGCTAAAAATATTGTTGCCTCGGGTTTGGCTGATAAATGCTCGGTTCGCCTTTCTTATGTTATTGGCGGAATGAAACCAACCGAGTTTGGGATAGAAACCTTCGGCACTAGCAAAATTCCGGAGGAAAAGTTATTAAAAATTATTCCCAAGGTCTTTGATTTAAATCCGGGCGGAATAATCAACCAGCTAAATCTTTTGCGGCCCATTTACAGAAAGACCGCCTGCTTTGGCCATTTTGGCAGAGAAGAGCCGGAATTTACTTGGGAGAAAAAAGATAAAGTCAAAGAGCTATTAAAATTGATTTGATATCAGATTTTAGATTTAGTATAATAAAAAAAAAGATATGGCAATTCAATCTTTAAACAATAAATTCCAAATCAATAATCTTCAAAGAATAAAAAAGTTAGAATATGAAAAACAAAATTATAAAATCTATTGATCTTAGTAAAAAACTTAGAACTTATGAAAATAAATGGGTGGCTTTATCTTTGGATTATCGGAAAATATTTTCAAGTGGTAAAACGTTAGAAGAAGCTATAAAAAAACTTCAAGGAAAGTGTGAAAAAGAAAAAGTCATTTTCTTTAAAGTATTACCCTTTGATATGGCTTATGTCCCGAGTAATGTATGAGATTTCCTTATTTAAAGCAACCAAATTTTTTAAATCCCCAAAAACTTTGGATTAGTCGTCCAATCATCCCAATTCGTATTAGTTATAAAAATAATTTTCTTAATATATCCGCTCTTATTGATTCTGGAGCGGATTTTTGTCTTTTTCATTCTGAAATCGGCCGAAAACTCGGTTTTGAAATAGAAAAGGGAAAACCTCTTAAATTCTTTGGAATTGAAGGTTCATCAATAAATGCTTACTTACATTCAGTTGAAATTCAAATAATTGGCGTTGAGCGTTCCGTAATTATTCCAGTTGCTTTTACTGAAAGTTTTGGTGTGGTTGCTATCCTGGGTCAGGTAGGATTTTTTGATAATTTCCGAATAAAATTTGAAAAAGACCACGATATTATTGAAATTATGCCCGTAAAGAAAAAATGAAAGTAGAAAAACTTATCTATGAAAGAAAAAATTAGAAACGAAGACGTTGAAAAGAGCTTAAGAAAAAGTCTTAAGACCGAAGGTTATACGATGAGCAAGCCCAAAAAACATGGGGAGACCGGCGTTGATATTCTGGCCAAGAAAAATGGGGAGGTTTTTCATATTGAGGTTATTGGTTATAGCTTTTCGCCTTCTAAACGCGCAAGGGATTTTTATGAAGTATTTTTCCGAGCCATTTCTCGTTTAAACGACAATGCCATTCATTTAATTATTGCTTTACCTGAACAATTCAAAAGAGGGCTTTCTCAACGTATAAAACAACACGAGGTTGGGTGGAAAAGAATTGGGAATGCCTTTCCAGAATTAGAAATTTGGTTTGTGGACATTAAAAATAATACTTATAAAAAAATGAGGTGGAGGGAACGATTAGAACGGTGAAATTAAACCGCCTGTCGCTGGCCCCCACACCAAAATTTGGTGTGGGGGCTGGGCAGTTTTTGTAACTATTGACAACCATTTTTGATAAATGATAATATATAATTATTAACACCCCCGCCCCTAGCTTCGGCTAATGGCGGGTTTTTATTTTGGTAATTTATGATAAAATAATTAAATGATTGGCAAACAACAAAGTCAAAAAGAAAGAGTAATTATCTTTTTAGATGGTAGTAATTTTTATCATCGTTTACGCGACCCCGAATTAGATTTTAAGCGATTATTAGCATTTGATTACCAATTCTACCCAAAACACTCTTTTAAAAAATTTTAGAAATAATTAGAGAAATTTAAAATATGATCAAAAACGCCCAGCGCTGGGCGGTTTTTATTTTATTATGGTATAATGAATTTATTAATGGTCTTGTTTAATAAAAATGAATTTTAAGGAAGTTAGAAAACTTTTAAATAAAAAGGTATTTCCTCACAAAGTTAAATATTTAAAGTTGAGAGAAACATATATTTCCTGGCTGATTTTCACGGGAAATTTTGTTTACAAAATTAAAAAGCCGGTTAAATTTAGTTATTTGGATTTTTCCTCTCTTTCAAAGAGGAAATTTTTTTTGGAGGAAGAATTAAAATTAAACAGGAGATTGTCTAAAGAAATTTATTTAGATGTCGCGCCAATTATTGAAAGAAAGGGGGAATTGAAAATTCTGGAATCTTCACCTCTTTTAAAAGGAGAAAAAATCATTGAACATGCGTTGAAAATGAAAGAAATTCCGGAAAAATACTATGCTCCGGAATTGCTCAAAAAAGGGAAATTAAGAAAAAATTCAATCAGAAAAATCGCTAAAATCGTGGCCGATTTCCATAAATTGTCTCAAACTTCCCCAGAAATAAATAAATACGGAGCAATAAAAATTATTAAAAAGAACTGCGAAGAAAATTTTAGACAGACAAAGCCATTTCTCGGCAGAGTCCTCAATGAAACGGTTTATAAATTTATTGCCGGGGAAACCAGAAATTTCATCAAAGAAAATAAAAGATTATTTTTGAAGAGGCAAAGAGAAGAAAAAATCAGGGATTGTCACGGAGACCTGTATACCGAAAACATTTTTATTGCTCCGCAAAAAATTTATATTATTGATTGCATTGAATTTAATAAAAGATTCCGCTACCAGGACATTGCTTCTGACGCCGCTTTTTTGGCAATGGATTTTGATTATTTGGGAAAACCGGATTTTTCCAAATATTTTATCAGGCAATATAATGCCGAATTTAACGACAAAGACCTGTTTAAAATTTTGCCTTTTTACAAATGCTACAGGGCTTATATTAGAGCAAAAGTTGGCTGTTTTTCTTTACCCGCCGTAGCTTTAGCGAAGGCGGGCTTGCTCCAAGACAATGTTTCATCAATTCAAAAATATTTTTCTCTGGCTTTTAAATACGCTCACGGGTTCTCAAAGAGAAAACCATTTTTACTAATAATTTGCGGTCAAATCGGCGCTGGGAAAACATATTTAGCCCGGCATCTATCAAAAATAACCGGCGCCCCCCTGCTCCTGTCGGATGCAATCAGAAAAGAAATGCTGGGAATTCCTCTTTATGAGCACCGAAAAAAGGGCTTGGAAAAAATTTATAGCCATCGGATGACAGTGAGAGTTTACAAAAAAATGCTCAGCGACGGTTTAGAATTATTAAAGCAGGATCAGTCAGTTATTTTGGACGCAACATTTCCCACCGAGTTTTACAGGAATATAGTGATTGAGGCGGCAGAGAAAGAAAAAATCCTCTATTTTTTTGTTGAATGCCGGGCCTCGGAAGATAAAATTATAGAACGGCTAAAAAAAAGAAGAAAGAAAAAAGAGATTTCGGATGCTACCTTAAATATATACTTGCAAATGAGAGAAAAATTTGATAAAATAAAATTACCTAAAGAACATTATGTTTTAATTGATACCGAAAAAAATAATGTTGATGAAAAGGCAAATAAAGTTTTAAAAAGGGTATTAAACTTACCTTGGAGATTCTAAGTTCCCGAGTTTTTTGTTAGATGAATTAACCAAAGAATAATTATGGATAAAAATAATCCTCTTAAAAAAAATACAATGTTCGGGACACATGAGTTCCCTTCTTATGAGGAAATATTGGACATTTATTCTAAAGAGTTCTCAAGCTATATTCAGCCCAAGGGAAATACTATATTTGGTTTTTGGATGCAAACTATAGCAGATTTAGAACTTCTAAATTTAGAATTGCAGGGATTAACAGAAGAATATCAAATCAATCCTGCCAGCAGAACGGTAAAACTAAAAGGCGATGAAGATTTTATTAGATTGAGGATTGCCCACCTTGAGAAGGTAGGAGGCAGGCCCACATTTTATTCAGAGATTGTAGATGAATTTGGCGATACAAATGCTTATGCTTTTCACAACCTTTATCCATATAAAGGAAAATTTTATCCGAGAGTAGTTAGAACATTGATAAACGTTTTTAAATTAGGACCCAATTCGATTCTCTTTGATCCTTTCAATGGTTCAGGGACCGCTACCCACGAAGCCTCGCTTATGGGGATAAAAAGCGCCGGACTAGATGTTACTCCTATGGGAGTGATGCTATCTGAATTAAAAAATGATTTGCTCTTTATTGACAAAAAAGATTTAAATTTTAATGTGGATAATTTAACAGAGGTATTTCAAAAAATAGAAAATAAACAATGGCAACATCCAAACTCTACAATTTATAAGTTGATGCTAGCTATATACTTTGATACCATTGATGCTTTTTCAAGAACTTCTAGTTATAACAGAACAGGAAAGACAGGATTATTTATACAAAAGTTTAATTATATTAAAGAATGTTTTGAGAAAATAATGGCGATTAAAAAAAAGTATGGATTAAGATTTGAATCTGCTTATATTATGAAGGGGGATATTCTTGCATTAAAAAAAGTCAAAAAACTTGAAGGAAAATTTGATGCGGTTATAACTTCTCCTCCTTATTATTTCTCAATAGATTATGTTGGCAAAGATAAAATTGCCTATGACTATTTAGGTGTTGATATGAAAAAAGTTGAATCTAAATATTTAGGAATGAAGAATAATGGACAGCCAAGTAGACCTTATGGGGAACTTCCTATCAAAGTAGCAATGTATTATGAGGATTTAAAAAAGTCCATTGAGAATATTTTTTGGGTCCTAAAACAAAAAGGGAAACTCGCAATAATTGTGGGGGATAGTACGGTTAGCGGAAGAAAAATACCTACCACTATGATGACTAAAAATTTCTGCGAAGAAGCCGGGTTTAAATTTGAAAAATTAGTATTTAATCCTCTTTTGGGGGCTAGAAATAGGGCAATTAGAGGGGAAAGTATTATAATCTGCGAAAAACCATAATCTATGATTATTAAAAGACACCTTCTTTGTATAAAGCAGAGAGAGAAACTAGAATTAGGACAACTTTTACTTTACGAACCTTATAAAAACATTTTACAAAACTTTATTGAATTAGCCATTAAAATAGAAGCAAAAGATTTTGACCCAGTGGCGAAAGTTTATGATGGATTGTTAAGTGTACCAGTAGAAATCAAAGAGTATTACGAGGCTTTGTTAGGAATCACCTCTTATTACCAGCACAGTCAAGGCGGAAAGGGTAAATATATAGAAAAGAAAATTGCTTCTGCTTTCGAAAGTTGTTCGCTGGATATTAAATTAAGCGAATTATCTCTCTGGATAGAACACCCTGTTTTACATAAAAAGAAAGGAATTTTTACATTAAATGGACTTACTATTGACGAAAAAAGGATAATTAGACGCACCCCTTGGGATTGGATGGGGAATAGAGATGAGAGCACAGATGTAGGAACTATTTTGAAGCAAGAAAAAACGATGGTACTTGCGGAAGTAAAAAATCGCGTAGACTCTGGGGGTAGCGCCGCGAGACGAGAAATATTAACCTCACAAAAATTCGGTATCATTATAGATTACATATTAAGAAATGAAAAACTCTATAGAAAAGAAGGTAAAGAATTTTCGTTGCCGGAATTACTTAAATTCTTCGGTTTTGAAATTTTGGAACTATACATAGGAATTCTTTTTGATAAAGGAGATAGACCGGCAACGATTGAATCTGATAAAAGAAACGGATTTTATTCCTCAAGTAAAGAAGGGTTTTTGTTTTTACTAAATAAGATAAAAGTCCACAAAGAGATTAAAATTTTAAATGAGGATTTAGAGAATTTAAAAATAGAGTTTTTATTACCGAATTCTTACTTAAAAATAAAAATAGAGGCCTTATACGGTGATAATGTCACTTTAAAACTTTTTAGAAAACAATCTCCTGTTTCTGATTTACTACTGTTGAAATACGACGATATATGGTTATCTCAACTGATAGCAATAGATGAAAGAACCTTTTTACTTAAACACAACAAGAATTTTTTAACAGTTTTTAAAGATTTACTTAAAGGAGATAGGGGGCTGAGGAAAAAATATGATAATCTTATTATCTCTGAATGTCAAAAAGCAAAACTCAGTCAAATTGTAGATTATTTATTGTCCAAATATTCTAATCTTTTTGATAATAAACTCGTTCCGAGAGACAAACGTAAAGATGAATATTTAGGAGATATTATTCAAGTGTTGTGTGCTTCTGAGGCTTAAAAACCAAGTTTATCTAAACTACTATGTTTAAAATAAAGGATATTAAATTAGCTCAAAAAGGAAAATTGGATATTGAATGGGCAGAAAGCAATATGCCGGTTTTGATGGAGATCAAGAAGCGATTTGAAAAAGAAAAACCTCTAAAGGGTCTTAAAATTGGCGCCTGTCTCCATGCGACAAAAGAGACGGCTGTTTTAGTCAAGACCTTAAGGGCAGGCGGAGCCAATGTCTTTCTTTGCGGTTCTAATCCCTTATCAACCAAAGACGAGGTGACGGCCGCCTTAGTTAAGGAAGGAATTGAGGTCTTTGCCTGGCGCGGGGTGAGTGAAAAAGAATATTACTGGTGTCTAAACCAGGTCTTGAATAACTTGCCGAACATAACAATGGATGACGGCGGCGACTTGATTACCACCTTGCATTCAAAAAGAAATGCCTTGCTCAAAAATATGCTCGGCGGGACGGAAGAAACAACAACCGGGGTAATAAGATTTAGAGCGATGGAAAAAGACAAAGCCCTAAAATTCCCGGTTGTGGCGGTTAATGACGCCAATTCAAAACACTTGTTTGACAATCGGTATGGAACCGGCCAGTCAACAATTGATGGAATTTTAAGGGCAACCGCTATTTTGTTAGCCGGGAAAAAATTTGTTGTCTCTGGCTATGGATTTTGCGGCAAGGGAATAGCCCTGAGAGCGAAAGGAATGGGAGCAAACGTTATTGTAACTGAGGTTAATCCTTTAAGAGTATTGGAGGCAGTAATGGATGGATTTTCGGCGGAGCCAATGTCGGAGGCGGCAAAAATTGGAGACGTGTTCGTTACCGCCACCGGCGATAAAAACATAATTAAAAAAGAACATTTCTTGAAAATGAAATCCGGCGCTATTTTAGCCAATGCCGGCCATTTTAACGTTGAAATAAATTTAAATGACTTGGCGGTCTTGAGCAAAGGAAAAAGACAGCTCAGAGAAAATTTGGAAGAATATCAATTAAAAAATGGAAAAAAAATTTATATTTTAGCTGAGGGACGGCTTGTTAACTTGGCCGCGGCTGAGGGGCATCCGTCGGAAGTGATGGATATGAGTTTTGCCTTACAGGCATTAGCCGCCGAATGGCTGGTAAAAAATCAGGGGCTGGAGCCAAAGGTCTATAAAGTGCCGGAAAAAATAGACAGCGAGGTCTCACGGCTAAAATTAAGCGCAATGGGGATTAAAATAGACACACTTACCCCGGAGCAAAAAAAATATTTACAATCCTGGCAAGAGGGCACAT
>JAHIOY010000005.1 GCA_018894495.1 Patescibacteria group bacterium | reverse complement strand
CGCCTCGCCGATATAAATCCAAACGAGCGCTGCCGGTTACTAAATAATCATATTTGTTTTTATTCTTGTCAAATTCTCCTTTTAAATAATTTTTCCATTGCTTGTATTTATGCAACTCGTCAAAAATCAGCAAATCCGCTTCGTAATCAATCTCGCCGGCGATTATTTTCTTCCTATCGCCACGATTATCCCAATTCAAATAAACGGGATTTTCGTATTCTTTCTCGCCAATCGATTTTGCCATGGTTGTTTTGCCGACTTGCCTGGGACCGCCGACAAAAACCATTTTTTTAATCAAATCTTTGGCGATAAAAGGATATAAATATCTATTTTTTTCTCCTTTGGCGGATCCGCCGAAGGCGGACATATTAGGCGCCTTAGTCATATAAAATTATAATTTCATATTACTGAATAATTATACCATAGTCAAAAAAAGTGTCAACCTTTTTATACTTCGATAAAAAATAACTGAAATAAAATGTCAAGTTTTTTCAGTCAAAATCCGCATTCGGGCATTTTGCAGTTTATCTGATGTCCAGATCTGTTGTGTAAAATTACTGCAAAGAACAATCAACTATGCTCCATTGTCCGCCAAGAGGATGGGTATAGCCCATTGTCGCCAGAATGACATTGATTATGAGCCAGGCGATAAAAATGACAGCCAAGCCGATTAAAGCATAAGTCATAGCTTGTTTGGCGGTTTCAATGCGCCCGGTATCGCCGGCAGAGAAAGCATAGAGAAGCCCGGCAATGACCAGAATGAATACCGTAATACCGACAGCGAGCTTGGTGATGAAGTCCAGAATGTTTTTGATCATCTGGAACATAAAGCAGAGGTTGCAAGGAGCAGTGTCGTTCCAAGAAGTGACAGGATTATCAAATAATCTGGAACAGGGAATAAGTCCGCCGAATAATGGCTCTATAATGCCTGCTTTTGCTTGACAAGAAATGCTTCCTCCTGCCCCGCTGGCCGTTAAAGCATAATTTGTTTCAGTCATTGGAACAACATTTTTAGAGCCAGAAGAGACAGGCGCGACAGGACCAATCCCATTATTAATTATAGCGCTCACGGCATGCACAGTCGTCCATACCAAATCCGCGCTCTTGCCTTTCAATATCATATCTGGGTCAACAGAAAGAGTGCAAGTGGGTAAAAAATTAACTGTGATGAAATCCGAATTCTTTTTATTAGTGTTTATGGAATCAGTCGCTGTAAGAGTAATAATATCGTAATCGCTAGCAGTTGCTTTTGTTTCTACTTTGGCTAGAACTTGAACATATTGCGCATAATTTAAACTTACAGAATTTATAGCATTGTCCGCACCATCAGTGATGGTAATTGGAAAATTTTCCTTAGAAGCGGCGGATAAATTAAAAGTGCGATTAATGGTGTCTGTATTTATTATCGTAAACTTGTATGTCAAAGTTCCTCCGCTACTAACCGCCTTTTCATCATCGTCAAAGGGTGGAATTACCACAGAATAAGAAGGGGTTTTAAAATATTGATACGCTTTAACAGACCATGTTTCTTGATCCGCTAATGTGGCTTTGTACCAGCCAATTGCTTCAGCAATTCCTCCTGTACCAGAAGTACCGGCAAAATTAGCAAAGTCGGCATTTGTCTGCATTTGCGTAGCAATATAATTAGAATTGGGATAGCTGGCAGCATACGAATTTGAAGGGGCATTAATACTAGACTGAGAACCAATAAAATTATTTGAATCCCAAACAGAAATCATATTGATCGGGATGATATAAGACGAAGCGCCATTTATGTTGGGAAATATTCCGGTTTTAATTCTTAAATTATTAAGAGATCCGCCGCTTATATTTTTTATATCCCATTTTTGGGTATAATAATTTTTACCATCAAGATACTCAATCCTTTGAATTATATTAATCTTGCCGGTCGTTTCTTTCTCCAAATATATTTCATGTTTTTTAGCCGACACCATTTTAGTAAACGATTTCACTACTCCTATCGTGTTAAAATGTGATCCATCCACAAAAAAGTTACTTGGCACCCAAAATGCTTTCAATAAACGCGTTACTGTCTGGTAAAAAAAATCCGCTACTGCAATATTCTGCAAAGGAGAGGAAACAATGGTTTTAGACGCAGGCACAGGACAAACATTTCCTCCTGCCGGAGTAATAGCAATGGCGGAACTTTGGCTGTTTAAATATTCTATGCCATTTATGGTTTCTTCAATATATTGCGCATATACCGAAAAATGGTCATTACAAGAAAGTCTAAAACTATTTGAATAGTCTCCGGTAGTTGTAGTTTCTGCCTTGCTCAATAAATCAACTTCGCTTTCATACAACAAAAAAATCGTTTTAGCGCCAGACGGCAAAATATTGCCGTTAGAAGCGTTTATCAGCCGGCCAGTGTAAGGATTGTCTACGCCAACGCTAGGAGAAGTATTGGGAATATTTAAAGTAATCTGGGTGGCACATTGTCCGGTTAAAGATGCCGGCGTAATAGTTAAGGGGCTGCTTGCGCTAGGTAAATAAGTATCAGCCCCGATTGTCTCGCCTGCATACTTTGCTTTTACTTTAAATGTTTCTCCGCAAGGAATCGGTAAAGGGACAGTATATTTTCCGTCAGCATCAGTAGTCGCGCCCGCCAAAACAAAACCGGTATCGCTATTGCTTAATTCAATATTTTTCCCTGGAAATTTCATGCCATCCCAAGTAAGCAATCCGCTAAAATTAACCGAGTCTCCCACGGCAGGATTTGAAACATCTGCGGAAAGAGTAAGGCTGGTGTTAATGGTTGCCGCCGAGGCACTGCTAAAAAATAAAAAGAAAAAAGCGCAAATTAAAGAAAAGAATAACCCAAATTTTATTTTTATTTGTTTTTCCATTATAATAGAGGATTTTCACTCTTTGTTTTTGATTGCGATACTATCAATCTTCCACTCGTTATTTTCTTTAATCATTTCAACAATAACAGTTTGCTTCTTTTTTGTTTTTTCAAAAATCAAACTTGCAACCGGATTAATTGCCGGGTTAGTGCAATCATCAAGGCTTTTAAACTCTGTGCAACTGAAGCCGTCGTCGCCGGTTACTTCTTTTTTTTCCAGTAAGGATGTTTGCGTGGCGCCTATTTTTACCGTTGCCGCTTCGGAATTAAAGCTGGTTAAATCGAAATTATCGATAACGGTATTGTAGTAAAGCCATTTGACGGGTTGGTTTTTAATCTCTTCTTTCTTCTTTGCTATAAAATCCGATGTTTCTTTTTTTAATTTTTCGCTCATTGTGCCATAAAGTCCTTCAATGGATGTAAATTCTCCCCAAGCATATGATCCATATTGTCCGGCAAAAAAAGTAGCACGCTGTACCACTAAATTTTCTTCTGCTGTTTTATCTACTGGCAAAACCGGCACAGAATCATTGTTTTTCTTGAAACCTAGCCATAAAACAATCAATAAAATGATTGTACAAAAAATAATTATGATTATTTTTGTTTTTGATTCCATGCGTTTTAAAACTTCACCTTCACCGGCTCTTTTTCAACTCCGGCAATTTCAAAAAACTCCCGTTTGGCATAGCCGAGCTGGCGGGCGACAAGCATATCCGGAAAAACTTCCAGCCGGATGTTGAAGTCCCTTACATTCGCGTTATAAAATCTTCTCGCCGCCTGAATTTTGTCTTCGGTGTCGGTCAATTCCCGCTGAAGCTCCAAAAAGTTTTCACTCGCTTTCAACTGCGGATAGTTTTCCGCCACGGCAAAAAGGGTCTTTAGGGTTGAAGAAAGAAAGTTTTCCGCCTCGCCGATTTTTTTTGGATCTCCTGCTTGTTCGGCCGCCACTGCTGCTGTTCTGGCTTTAGTTACATTTTCAAAAACTGTTTTTTCATGGCCGGCATATCCCTTAACCGTTTCAATGAGATTGGGAATCAAGTCGTATCTGCGCTTCAGTTGCACATCAATATCGCTCCATGCCTCGTCGGTGCGATTTTTTAAAGTAACCAGTCCGTTGTAGACCGCGACAATCCACAAAATTACGGCAACTATAATGATTAAAATTATCCAAAAGATTGGGTCCATACCCCGTTAGAAACCCTCGGCGAAAAATAATTTTAATTTGTTTAAGATTAAATCTCGCCTTCGGATAT
>JAHIOY010000019.1 GCA_018894495.1 Patescibacteria group bacterium | reverse complement strand
GGCCCACAATCTTCGGAAAATTTTTATTTTTCATAAACTGCGATATATCTGCTGAAAACCTATCCAATGTCGGAGTGTAACCAGCCGCCCAATCCTTGCCTATTGAGCCTAACTTTATTAAGTTTTCCCATTCCCAGAATTTTTTTAATCTCTTTCGGGACTAACATCGCTCGATAAAATATAAAATTATGTCTCGGCCCCTGAGAAAGAAGATTGTAGAGAAGCCGGCTGGTATTATTTTCAGCTCTCAATACCGCCCACGCCGATTCAAAGCTCAAAAATTCGGCTAAATTGTATTCTTCCGGACTCTTAATTGCTTCTTCGATTTTTACCCTTAATTTCGGCTCTTTTAATTTTGAATTGAAAAAACAATTTATAAGCCAAAAAATAATGCTCAAGTCAAAAAAGATAATAGCCCCGCCTGCCAACCTTAATAAACTTTTGTCGGTAAAGCCCCCTAAAATAAAACCATAAAGAAAAATGATTAAAAATAAAATAACTAAAAGAAAAAATACATTCTTTAAAAAATCAGAAAGGCGAAAAATTGGATTCCTCCCCTGCCTCACTGCTTGAAAAATCGCCGTCTTTTTTAAATTAAAATTAAACATACCCTACGAATTGACGAATCATTACGAATATACGAATATTAAAAAATAATTTTGAAGCCGAAAATTAAGCTCAAAATTAAACAAACCGGAAGAAATAGCCAAACAAAAAAGCTCAGGCCGCCCAAAACGATGAGCAGAAGCTCAAAAAAAAGCCCGATAATTATTAAAAAAAACCTTGCTGCCGCGCCAAAGAACCGAGAAGTCAGGTTTGAGAAAAAAACCCCAATGTATCTCCAGATATCAAATCCCTGGCCATACGACCAACTGTATCTTCGCCAATGGGAAAAAAGGGTCTTGATAAGCAAAGGGATTGAAAAATAATTTAAATTAAACTTTAAAAAATTCCGCCAGGTCTTTAAGAGCCCTCTCGGAACATCAAAAAAGTGCCAAATTAGATATTGAAATAAGATAGACATAAATCTTCACGCTATTAACTGTTATCATATTATTTTTTCTGGCTATTTCAATAATTTCCTCCTCAGGATATATTCTTTTTTTCCGAAAAATTTTTTCCATTTTTTTTTGCCCGCCCGCGCTCCTGCCCCGTAGTGCCCCGCTCTTTTCGGAAAAAGGGCGGGGCTACTACTGGGGTTTCCGCCACCGCAATTTTTCACGCCAGCTTCGCTGGCGCGCCGCCAATTTCTAATTAAAGTATCTGTGGATAACTAACTCTTGACTTGTTTTAAAAATTTGCTATTATGATAACAATCACGCCCCAAGGAGTAATCCTTGGGGATATTTATTTTGCTATAAATTGTTTTAGTTTCTTAGCCGAGCAAAGAAATAAGCCTATTTTAAAATCTTCGTATTCTTTACCTTTGTGGCCAGGCGCAAAAACCACAATCACTTTCTTCCCCTTCAAGATAAGGTCTTCGGCAAGAGTGGCGTAATCTCCATCGCCACTAAAAATGATTATTATTTCAAAATTCTCTAAATTATTGTAGATATCTCGACTAATTTCTACATCGAAATCGCATTTTCTTCTTTGGACGGGCTCTTTTAACGATGCTTGAAGTTCGGTAATGTCTATATTTAATTTTCGCAAATCGCTGTCCAATCCCTCAATAAGTTCATAAATAGCTTTCACTTGTTCTTCGTCAAAAAATGTGTAAGCCGGCTCGCCTGCTGCGCTCGTACCACGCCCCGATTCTAAAACTTTTTCTAATCTTTTAACTAAATCGTAAAGACGATTGGAAACTGCCGAATTTGTGTTTTTTACATTATCCAAAACATCAAACAATCGGCGCACCAAAACTTTAAAATGCGCGGTTGTCTCAAGAACCGCCGGCACCCATTTTACCTCTTTGCTTTTATGAGAATAGCCGATATTCTCAATTTCTTCTTTGAAAGTAACTGATTTTGGTTTGTTAGATTCAACGCCAAAATAAAAATTTATATCAGTAATATTCGGATACGATTTTAAATATGTAAAAAGTTTCTTTGGGTCCACTTCCCACCCTAAATAAGTTTTACTATTCGGGTCAGAAAACCAACCATAGACATTTGCCCAATCAACAATAACAAATGTTTTATCTTTCAATTTGAATTTAAAAATCTCTGTTTCCATAATTAAAATATCTCAACCGCATAACGCGGCGTATAAGTTTGTTCTGTTGTCTCGGCTTGCGTTATCCGCTCTAAACTAAATCGCCTAATACCGCCTTTTGAAATATCCCAAGCAAAAAACCCCTGCTCGCCCTCGTCTTTACTAAAACTATACGGCTCAACATGCCGCCACCCTTCGTTTGTATTATCTTTCTCAGTGTAAATAATCCGTAAAACTTTTCTTGTTCTCGCCGCTTGTTTAATTGTATCAATAATAAACTGATTCATAATTTATAGCCGTGAAATCGTGCCAGCGAAGCTGGTACGCCATCTAATTCTTTAATAACTTCTGTAAACCTTCCAGCATTTCTTTCAAATTAGAATTACAAATTTTAGATGTTATCGGAAAATTATTTTCGACATGACCCTTGTTAGTATGAGCAACAAAATTATGCCTTTGTTCAATAATGTATTTTATAATTTCTTGCTCTTTAATTTTTTCAAAATCTTTACTGCTTGAAAATAGTTTTTCGAAAGAAACTACTTCATCAATTCCCCCTTTTGTTCTATGTTCCGTCTTATCAAACAATCCTCCGATACGGACAATCAAATAATCTTGAATCATTCTATTCATCGCGCCAAGGTAATTCATATCTACTTCAGAACTGAAATCTTTCTTTTGAACTTTATCCCACTCTTCATTTAATTCTTTATTTATCCTGCACAACTCATCAAGGGCGAATTCGCAATTTTCTATGACATATTTCAAATATCCTTTCATGGTTGTTTATATTTCGTTTTTCTCCTCTTTTTCTACATAATCTTTCTCCAAAATATAATTCCAGCTACTCTGCCAAAAATCTTTTCTTCGTTCATTATTTTCGCTTCTTCTTAATTTCTAGTTTATCGCCTTTTATAACGGCTATCTTTTCCCCATCGTCGCTATCAATCTCAATTTTTCCGCCTGCTTTTCTAATTTGTTCGATTGCCTCGGCAAGATAATTCTGATGACGATTTTTCGCCATCATGAAACTTAAAAATGGCATTCCGTTGATCGATTCCTGTTCTTTAATTGCGGATTGCAAAATGTGTTCTTGAAAATGATCTTTATGGAAATAAACCTTGCAAATCTTACATTTTAATAAATCCTCTGGATGCTCGTATTGTTTGGGGTCGCGGTAACCACCGATGGAAATAATATTTACGCGGGATTCATACCAGTATTTCAAAAGAAATCCCATAAGTATTAAAACAATTAAGGGGGGCCAAATTAACCAGGCAACGCCTATTAGGATGAAAAAGAGTAAAATTATGACTAAATTATTTTGTTCGTCCATAAAATAAAATTAGTTTATTAAATTATCAACGCTTACTTCCCGCCTACGCTTCTGGCTACGGACGAACAGGCAAGGGCTTTCGCTATTTTCTTGAGAGTCTCAAGCGTTGGGTTCTGGTTTTTTCCGGCTTCAATTTTGATAATTGTGTTATTGGCGACTATCGGCCGCCAAAACAATTCCCTCTGGAAGACTGACTGGGGTCTAATCCCAGTCAAACCCTTTTGTCATAACCTTGCGAATTATAAATTTCGGCGGAATATTTTTTTGATTATTTCCATCGTTTTATCTCTATTTTCTTTGTCT
>JAHIOY010000018.1 GCA_018894495.1 Patescibacteria group bacterium | reverse complement strand
CCTCTTTCAATTGTTTTTGCTTTAGAAGTTGACTGGCCGCCTTCGCCTATGGGCACTGATTTAACTGACAGCAGCACCCTGACTAATTTAACCCAATATCTCTACGAGTGGGGAATTGCTTTTGGGGGCTTGGCTGCTTTTATTGCGCTCTTGATTGCTGGATTTATGTATTTAACCTCGGTCGGCGACCCTCAAAAAATGGCTGATGCCAGGGGAAGAATTATTTGGGCTTTAGCTGGCTTGGTTTTGCTCTTGGCCGCATGGCTCGTTTTAAACACAATTAATCCTGATTTAACGGCTCTATCGCCGCTAAATCTTAATCCAGAAGGTATACCAAATTTTCTCTGCGATGACAAATGCGCGAAATATAAAGACAATAACCAGTGCACGAATGACGCCGATTGCGCATGGAATCCGTTAGCCAAGTATTGCTACAACAAAAAGTGCGAGATAAATAATACTACAACGACTTGCCAAGCCGTTGCTGATTGCGCTTGGGATTCGTCAAATCAATATTGCTACAGCAAAGACGGCTGCACAAAGGGTTATGTTTGCGCTAAAGATCCCTATCCCGGCGATGGGGAAAAAGCCGGGGTTTGTACCCCTCCTCCGCTAAATCAGGAGCCGCCCTGCGACGCCGCTATTGTCTATGAAAAAACAGATTGGGATCCGAATACTGGTTTAGAAATTGTAACATTACCCGAATATATATTACCCGATGAAATATCAACATATTCAAAATGGCTCGTTTCTGCGCCTCCAGGCTCAATAGAGGCGATTTATGATGATAAAGATTTAGGTGCGTTATGTTATAACGCTAGCTCCACCCAAGCAAAATGTGAGGCGGTGACTAGTACTGACCCTATTTGCGATTCCGACCCCAAGACGGGCAGCCCGACTTCGTCTACAAGGGGTGGAAAATGCTGCGTTTGGACAAAGAATGTTAAACACACTATTACAAAAGATATTTTCGGAACTCCTTTACCAAACGACTGCTACAGGGCTTGTAAGGGAAGCGCCTGCGGCTGTTCGGTTCAGGTATATGTTGGAGCCTGGCTTCCAGCTGTTACTTGTGGGGATATGCAATCAGTAATACCAGCCTATGAAAGAAACCTTAAAAACACTATCCCGGGTAACGATGCAATTAATTGTCTAAGATTGATAAGACCATTCTCGTATTAATCTACATGAACAACAAAAGCAAAATTAAATACTTAATTTTGATAACAGTCCTGATTTCTCTTGTCTTGCCCAGACCGGCTTTTGCCTTTTTAGGAACCGGGATTTTCGATTTAACTAAAACCCTTTTGCAGGGATTGAATACCATACTTGGTCCTATTCTTACTTGGCAGATTCTGATTCTGATTTTTCACATCGTTTCTCTTTCTTTTCTTAGTTTTACCACTGGTTTACTGGACTCTGCAATACAAGGTTCTTTTCAATGGCTCACGGTTAATAACGCTATGGTTCAAGCCGGCTGGCAATTCACGGCCGGCATTGCCAATCTGTTTATTGTCTTGGCTTTAATTGTTCTGGCTTTTGGCTTTATTTTAAAAATTGAGTCATTTGAGGCAAAAAAGGTCCTACCGCGGTTAATAATTGTCGCACTTTTGGTTAATTTCAGTTTGGTTTTTATCGGCGCGCTGATTGACATCACTAACATCTTGTATCGGACAATTTTTAATATTGCGGGACCAAATCTTATTGCAGACACAGTTTTGCCGCTTAAAATGGTTGGCGCTGAAATTATAGGCACACTTTTCACAATCTTTTCCAGTTATGTGATTGCAAGCCTCATTCCTTTTCTGTCGCCGTTTAAGTTCGTCCAGCTGATTTTGCCTACCTTATCTGTAGCTTTTATACCGGTCGCTTTTCACTGGCTGATAAGCGGTCTTATTTCTTTTACAATGGCAGGAATTTTTCTTGTCTATGCCTTTATATTTTCGGCCAGGGTTTTTATTATTCAAATGCTGGCAATCGTCGCGCCGATTATATTTTTGACTTGGGCATTCCCTTCTCTTAAAAAATACTGGGACGAGTGGCTCAGCCATCTTCTGGAATGGCTGGTTTTCGGGGTTGTTTTATATTTTTTTATGGTAATCGGAATGAAGATGGCAAATTTTTTAATGCCGAGCACCTTGAGTTTCCTTAGTATATTTATTCCTGGACTAAACTTTTGGACTGTGTCTCCGATATTAGTTTATTATTTCTTTTTATTTGTCTATTTGGTGGTAATCATTTATTTTGGCAGGCGGCTGACGCCCAATATAGGCAGTGCTCTGGTGAGAACCGGAGTAGTCTGGGCTGGGGCCATAACAGCCGCAACTTTGCCGCTTCTGACGGGCTTGCGGTACGAGGCGGGATTGACGGCGCGAAGAGCGCGAGAGGAAGAAAAGGAAAGATATAAAAAAAAGCAGGAGGAATATGAACAGGAGGCAGCGACACAAGCAGAGGGAAGCGCGCAAAAGGATTATTGGTTAGGGATGGCAGAGAAATACGATTGGAGCAAGCGGCATAAATTAAGCAAGGAAGAAAAAAAGGAAGTAAGCGGAGGATTCTTTGCAAGGATGGGCGGCGGGCTGGTTACGCTTGAAGAAGGAATCAATAGAATGCAAGGCACCACCATAGAAGAAAAGGAGAGACAAGAAATACTTGGAGCAAAAGCCGCTGCGGAAAAAACAAAAAGCTTCGGCCGTTTACAACAACTTGCCGATGATTTTGAAAGACGGGGATTGACGGATGTATCGAACGTGTTCCTTGCCGAAATAGAAAACAGGGCACAGGGCATAGGCCATACTAATACAGAAAAGGTTCGGGAAAAATATAAAGATGAGATTCCGAGAAGGATTCAGGCGAGCCTTAGAGTTGGTGATGTGGATACAACAGAAATACTCGGCAGAAACATGGAACTAAAAGATTTTCTTAAGGCGTATGGACGGCTAACTAATAAAGAACGCAGAGAGAGAGCAGAAGAAATTTACAATAAGCTGACTCCGGAAGAGATAAGCAAATTTAATAAAGAAATAGGAATGCCCGAAGAAACATCTGAAGAAGAAAAGAAAGAGAACCTGCTTCGCGTGGCCCACCATCTTCGTATGACTGATGTATCCGAAATGGGACATTGGTTGCCAAAGTCAATGGAAACAATGGTGCCACTTATCCCTCACGCTTTGAATTTTGAGCAAAGGTTAGCGGCAATCAAACAATTCCGGCTGCCGTTTGCCAGAGCATTGAGCGAAGATTTTGATGAAAAGGGATTAGGTAATTTAGTTTTAAATTTACCGCATGAAGAACTCGCCACCTATTCTCATTACGCGTCCTCGATGACCGGGGGTCCTTCATTAAAAGTCGCTGACAAGCCCCTGCAAATCTTGCAGGCGCAGCGTGAAGGTTTTAAACCGGACCAACTGGAATTTGCCCGAGAATTTGAAAAATTGTTTCCGCCCGAACTTAAAGGAAAATTGGCAGAATTTTTAAGAACATTTCCTGAGCGGCTGCATGAATTGGGGTCCCAAGACAGTGCCGAGAAGTTACGAGGGGAGATTAGAAAGGGTGGTCCAGGCGAGGAAACTGAACCCCCAAAGAAAAAATACCCGTATCCAGGAGAAATGTAGGTCGCTAAATAAATATTGACATAAAATCAATTCTATGGTTCAAAAATATTCGCCAGAACAGGTTTGGAAATTGATTGATAAACTGCCAAAGGAATTGGAGGACGCCTTTTTTTCGGCTGAAATAGCAAAACATATCAGGGAAATTTGCAAAAGAAATGAAGTCGTAGATAAGATATCGGTAATTGCCGAACAAATCGGTTATGTTTTGCTTGGCCTTTTGCCAATAGAAGAATTTAAAGAATACTTAGAGCAGGAATTGGGAAAAGAAACCGCCAAAAGGGTTTCCCACGAAATCAACCGTTTTATCTTTTTCCCGGTCAAGCAGTCCTTAGCCGAACTTTACAAGGAACCGACTGAAGCAGGCGCGGCTCCGGCAAAACCAACTGAAACAAAACCGGGCCCAAAGACGCCAAGCGCGCCAGAAAAAGAAGATATCTACAGAGAAACGGTTGAATAAGTTAAAAGTTAAAATTCAAAATGCAAGATTATACCGATTTCATCGGGCATCCTCGACAAAGTCGGGACAATTCAAAATTCAAAAATAAAAAACAGGAGCTGCTGAAAGATTATTTTGCCAAAAGAAAAGATGTGCTTATGGCTTTTGTTTTTGGTTCTTGGGCAAGAGGACAGCAAATGCTGGAATCCGATTTTGATGTAGGGGTCTATTTTGACCAAAAATATCTACCTGAAGACGAACAAAAGAGATTTGAACTTGAAGATGAAATATGGTCGGATGTCTCAAGAATCGTTGAAAAAGAAGTTGATTTGGTTTGTTTAAATATTGCTCCTGCTTCTTTGGTTTCCAATGTAATCAAAACGGGGATTCCTTTGGTAATTAAAGATAAAAAAATATATTGGGATATTTATTTAAAAGTCAGTTTAGAGGCAGAAGATTTTTTAAACTTTGCTGAAGATTATTTTAAGATTTCTAAAGAAGCAAAATCATTAGCGCCGGAACAGAAGGAAAAATTATTAGAGAGGTTGCAGTTTTTAAATAAGGAATTAAGAGAGATTGAAAATTTTAAGAAATTAACTTTTAGCGAATATAAAAATAATAGTGTTCAAAGGAGAAACATAGAGAGATGGGCAGAAACCATTATTAACGCTATTATAGATGCGGCAAAAATTGTTTTAGCATCAGAACAAAAGTTTATGCCCAGAAGTTATGAATATGCCCTTCTTGACATTGCGATTTTGGCTGGTTTTAACCGAGAAGAAGCAGAGAAGTTTTCTAAATTCGCTGAATTAAGAAACATTTTAGCGCATGAATATTTAGATATCCTTTATGGCAGACTTCAAAATTTTGTCAAAGAATTCCCGCCCTCGTGTCAAAAAATCTTTGAATTCTTGGAAAAATACCTGAAAGAAAATAAGTGAAATCAAAATTTTTAATTTCAAATTGTCGTTTTACATTTTGCATTTTTACTTTTTAATTTAACTTATGGCTTACATTGTTCCAAAATTCATTGAAAGAGAACCGAAAATAGTAGGGCCCCTAACCCTCAAGCAGTTTTTCTTTTTTGTGGCGGCCGGGGCGGTCGGTTTTATTCTTTATTCTGCTTTTGGCAAGAAAAATCCATTTTTGTTTTTGGTCTTAATGATTGGGGTTGTTGGCTTTTCTTTTATTCTTGCCTTTGCAAATGTCGGTGGCCGGCCATTTCCGATTTTTTTAAAAAATTTTTTTACATTTACTCTTGCCCAAAAATTTTTTACCTTTAAGAAAAAACTTTTTGCCCCGCGATTGTTTCCGGAAGAAATACCCAAACTCAAGGAAACAAAAGTAAGTTATCCTTTAGGAACAAGTAAAAGTTCGCTTCAAAATCTTTCAACCAAGGTTGAAACAAAAACAAGATAGACTAATTAAGTTAAAAGTTAAAAGTGCAAAGTTAAAAGTTGCAATTCAAAGTTAAAAGTTTATGAATAACGAAGAATTCAAGAAGAAACTGATAATTAGGGCGTTTAATTTAGCCAGAAGAATTATCAAATTAGTTGATAAGTTTCCCAGCAAAAGATCGGCTTGGGTTATTGCCGATCAACTTCTACGCGCCGCAACAAGCATCGGAGCCAATATTATTGAATCTCAAGCTGCAAGTTCTAGAAAAGATTTTGTTAATTTTCTAAATCACGCTCTTAAAAGCGGCAATGAGACAAAATTTTGGTTAGCTTTAGCAAAAGATTTAGACTTGAATTTAATTAAAGAAATTGATGAATTATTACAAGAAACCGATGAATTAGTAAAGATTTTGGGCTCAAGTATCGCTACCATAAAAGGAAAGAAAAAACTTTAAACTTTTAACTATAACTTTTCACTTTTCACTTTGAATTTTGAATTAATTTTATGCCGAAAAGTCCAACTCAAGAATTTTTAGAGATTGCCGATATCAGAGACGATGTCTTGATTTTAAAAAATAAAACCCTGCGGGGAGTTTTGGTGGTTTCTTCTTTAAATTTTGTTTTAAAGTCCGAAGAAGAACAGACCGCGGTTTTGCATCAATTCCAAAATTTTTTAAACTCTCTGGATTTTTCCTGCCAGATAATTATTCAGTCGCGGCGGCTGAATATCACGGGCTACATTGAAAAACTAAAGGATTTGGAAGATAAACAAAAAAACGAACTTTTGAAGGTTCAAACCAAAAGTTACTATGAGTTCATTCAAAGTTTGATTGCCGCAGGAACAATTATGACCAAAAATTTTTATTTAGTGGTGCCTTTTTATCCAATTGAACTGCAAGGAATTTCACCCGGGGAAGAAATGTTTAAAAGGGCAAAAAGTATCCTCCTTTCCGAAAAAGAGCTTCAAAGGTGCAAGTCCCAGCTTTTGCAAAGAATGGAATTTCTGATTTTAAGTTTAAGAAGATGCGGTTTAAACGCCTTTCCGCTGACTACTGAAGAGTTAATAGAACTTTTCTGGAGCTTTTACCATCCCCAAGAGGCCGAGATGGGATATTATCCAGGCATCCCGCCGGAATTATTAAAAAAACAAGTTTTTATTTCGTCCCGAAATAAAGAACATGGAATTGTCAATTTTTAAAATTTTCAAAAGAAAAACAAGGTCTAGCGGAATTTTTGAAAAGGGGGAAGAAATGAAGGTAACGGATTTCATTGCCCCGTCTTCAGTTAAAGTTGAGCCCGGCTTGCTGCGACTGGGAGAAAGATTGTCTAAGGCATTTTTTGTTTTTTCTTATCCGCGATATTTGACTACCGGCTGGTTTTTTCCGGTAATCAATTTGGATTCCCCAACCAATATCTCTTTTTTCTTTCACCCGATTGAAACCGGCAATGTTTTAAAACAGCTCCAAAAAAGAATTACCGAAGTTCAGGCCGAGCTAATGGAAAGAGAGCAAAAGGGTTTAGTCAGGGACCCGGCCTTAGAGACCGCTTACAAAGACATAGAGGCATTAAGAGACAAACTCCAAACCTCTCAGGAAAGAATGTTTAGGTTCGGCCTTTATTTAACTATTTATGGAGATACGGAAAAAGAAATCAGGGACATTGAAACAACCCTAAGGTCTATTTTGGAATCAAAAATGGTCTATATAAAACCCGCGCTTTATCAGCAGAAAGAGGGCTTTAATTCTTGCGCTCCCTACGGTCTAGACCAACTTTTAGTTCATAATTTATTAAATACTTCTCCTCTTTCCAGCACTTTTCCATTTATTTCCTTTGATTTAAGCTCTAATGATGGAATTCTCTACGGAATAAATCAGCACAACAACTCTCTGGTTTTGTTTGATAGATTTAGTTTAGAGAACGCTAACTTTTGCGTCTTCGCTAAGTCGGGCAGCGGAAAATCTATTTTGGGCTCCGAGGCGGTTTTAATAAAAAGGGAAGACAAAATTCAATTAGTAAAAATAGGGCCTTTAATAGAGAATTTGATAAAAAAGGCGGGGGTTACTCAAATTGATGAAGAGTTAGAGGGGGTAACTAACCCTGAAATTGAGGTTTACAGTTTTGATAAAAATCTTAGGGGCGAGTGGTCAAAGGTAACAGTAGCGGCAAGGAAAAAAGCGCCGGAGATCTTTTATAGGTTTACGACTCAAAGCGGCAGAGAAATTACTACAACCGGAGACCATAATATGCTGCTCTTACAAAATGGAAAAATTATAGCGGCTAAAAGTTCAGAAATTAAAGAAGGGAAATTTATTCCTTTACCAAGAAACGTCTCTATTAATGTAAAATCACCAGTATCTTTAAATCTTTTACAATTACTTAAAAATTCAAAAAGAATCTATGTAAAGGGAGGAGATGTTCTTGTTAAAGAAAACTACAAAGATTTAAAGAAAACTACTTTAGATAAAAATCTAGATCGTTATCTTTACAAATACCGAGACGGTAGATTTGTCCCCATTCAATATTTCTGGAAAATTATAAACTACCTTGAAATTAAAGATAATGATTCGCGGCTTAAAGATTTAAAACTTGCCTCAAAAAATGGAAAAAATCAAACTCTTTTTGAGAGCCAGTTTAGAATTACTTTTGATTTCTTGAAATTAATTGGCTATATTGCCGCCGAAGGGACAGTTCAAGAGGATTGCATAATAATAAGCAATAAAGACCAAGAAGTGCTGAAAGACATAGATTCTTCTTTCAAAAATATTGGCATTCCTTTCTATTATGGAAATCAAAGAATAATTTGCGCTTCTCGCCTATTTGTTGAAATAATAAAAGCTTTGGGCGGCAAGGGGAAATCAAAAGAAAAGAAAGTTTTGCCTTTTATTTTTAATCTTGAGAAAGAAAAAATCGGCCAATACTTATCAGCTTATTTTGAGGGAGACGGCGGCGTAGAAAAGGAGCGAATTCAAATTACCACTACCTCAAAATCTAAACAATTGATTTCTGAAATTTCTTATTTACTATATTATTTTGGAATTATTGGGAGAATTTCAAAAACAAAAAAGAAACCAACTAATCGCGATTGGAAACGAAAAAAAACTTACTGGAAACTCTCAATCAGCGGACAGGATAATTTAAGAAAATTTGCGAAGGATATTAATTTTATTTCAAGAAGAAAAAGAAAACAGCTTTTGGAAATTATTCAAAAAGAAGGCAATACCAACGTAGATATTCTCCCCGGAATTGATTCAATCTTTAAAGAAATATACCAATTATTTGGATGCCAATTGCATGGAATCCAAGATATTTCTAATCTAAAAAGAAAACATTATAATCCCTCGCCGGAAAAATTGAAAGAATTGATAAAAATAATTGAAGAAAGGGTCCAAAAATTTAAAGATTTGACTTCTACTTATAAAGTTTTAAGTGAGTTGCCGGAATTGGCGACACTCATTGATCAAGTTTACAAAACCCCTCGGGGTTTTGTAGAATTAGGAAGAAATGATAAAAAATTCAACAAAACTCTGTGGCAAGTTCTTGGCCAGAGTTGGCGGGTAGTAAAAAACGAAGGAGTAGGACCGGGTTCAATCAATGCTCTAAAAATGATTGAGACAATTTACGGAAAGAACTACCAATTAAAAGAAATCAAAGAGCTCGTTCATTTCGGATTCAAAGAAATGGATTTAGGAGTAAAATATTACAATCGCTCTCTTCAGCCCGCCATAGCTACCTGCGTCCGCCAAAATACCAATTATGAAATGCTCCAAAAATCAGCTCAATTTGTCTGGCAGAATTATCAAAATATCTTGTTGAATAAAATTCCTCTGGTTGAAGAAAAATTAGCCCAGTTGAAAGCGTTGGCTAACTCTGATTTATTCTGGGATCCAATTGTAAAAATCAAAAAAATTAAAAATAGGAAAGAAAAATATGTTTATGATTTGACTGTAGATAACGAAGTATTTTTGGCTGGACAGGGAGGGATGTTTATTCATAATTCTTATGCAGTGAAACTGGAAATCTTACGTTCACTTATGCTCGGCGTGGATTGCATAATCGTTGACCCGGAAAATGAGTATAAACTTTTAGTTGAAGCGGTTGGGGGTTCATTTATAAATATTTCTCTGGCTTCGCCAAGCCACATTAATCCTTTTGACTTGCCGATTTTAAAAGAAGATGAAAAACCGGAAGATGTCCTGAGAACTAATATCATCAATTTGATTGGCTTGATGCGTCTGATGTTGGGAGGACTGAGCCCGGAGGAAGATGGGATTCTAGACCGGGCAATAACCGAAACCTACGCGGCCAAAGATATCACCCCCTTTTCTAACCCCGCAACTTGGCCAGAAAAAATTCCCTTAATAGAGGATTTAGAGTCGGTCTTGGGGGGGATGGAAGGAACCGACTCCCTAATTAAGCGGTTGCGAAAGTTTACCAAAGGAACTTACGCCCAATTTTTCAACCAGCAAACAAATGTCTCTTGTAATAAGTCCCTGGTTGTTTTTGGAATCAGGGATATGGAAGATGAATTGAGGCCAATGGCCATGTTTATCGTTATGAGATATATTTGGAATAAAGTTCGTTCCGAGACGAAAAAGAGGATTTTGGTAATAGATGAGGCCTGGTGGCTCATGCAAAAAGAAGACAGCGCTTCGTTTCTATACGGAATGTGTAAAAGAGCGAGAAAGTATTGGCTGGGAATAACAACCATCACTCAGGATGTGAATGATTTTATGAAATCAAATTATGGGCAGGCAATTATCGCCAATTCCTCTCTTCAGTTTTTAATGAAGCAATCAACGGCCACTATGGATGTTGTTCAAAAAACCTTCAACTTAACTGAGGGAGAAAAGTATATGCTTTTGGGCGCCGGGGTTGGCGAGGGGTTGTTTTTTGCCGGTCAAAAACACGTTATTATCAGGGTGGTTGCTTCCTATACCGAGGACCAAATTATAACCACCGCTCCTGAGGAACTTTTAAAAATTAAAAAAGCAAAAGAAGAGTTTATGGGGTAAGCCGAATGGTAATCCGACGTTCTGGCCCCTGTCCAACGCTCTGAGTTATTACATCCCGTCTCCCGGCCAATTCCAAATGGATAAGACGCCTTTCAGCCGGAGACATCGGCGGCAGTTCTCTTTCCTTTTGGGTTAAAATCACGTCTTCGGCTACGGAGCGAGCTAATTCCTTTAGATAGGCGACTTTGTTTTTTTTATAATCGTTAATGTCTAAATCAAGGTAAAAATTTTCTTTCTCTGGCTCGCCCTTGGCCGCGATTTTCCTCTTTAAAATTGCCTTTAAAAGATGCTGGAGCTCAAACAGGGTTTGGCCCCTTTCTCCAATAAGAATCTTTGCCTCTGGTGCCTCTAATTTTATAGAAATGGTCTGCTCTTCCGGGGGAAAAACTTCAATCGCGACCTCAAAACCCATTTTTTCAAAAAATTCTTCAGCGATTTCTTTTACCTCTGCCGCCAAGTCCTTGACGCGGGGGTTTATTTTTTCAGGATTTTGTTGTTCCATAATTTCTCCTACGAATTTACGAATTTTTACGAATATACGAATACGATAAAAATAATTATTGGTATATTTGCACTAATTCGTATTTCGTATGGTATTCGTACGGCTAAAAATTAAATACTGCTGGAATATTGAAAAAACGGTTGTTACGAGCCAGTAGAGACCGATGACGGCCGGCAGTTTCCAAAGAATAAAAACGGTGAAGATGGGAAAAAAATAAAGCATTTGTTTTTGGAGCATTTCTGAAAAATTCGGGACTCCTTTTTTTTCCTCAGCCGGTTTTTGGCGGGTTGCTGGCATAACCATTTTGGTTTGGAAAAATTGAAAAATTCCAGCCAAAACCGCTAAAACAATTGATGGCTGGGATAGATTCAGAAAATTTAAGAAAAAGGGGTTAATTTGCCCCGGGTCAGGAATGAAGTTATAAAGATAGACCATTTCTTTATCTCCCAATCCATTCCAAAAAAGTTTATAAAGAGCTATTAAAATCGGGAATTGAACCAGGAGGGGGAAAATACTAGAAAGAGGATTAATTTTTTCTTTTCGGTAAAGTTCAAGCATGGCCTGGCTTTGCTTGGCTAAATCATTTTTGTGCTTTTTTTGGAGCTCTTGAATCTTTGGTTGAAGTTCTGACAGGATTTTCTGCGCCCTTAGGGACTGAGCCATTGAGGGATATAAAATTAAGCGAATGAGTAGAGTTAAAACGATGACCGCTATGCCGAAATCGCGGCCCGGCAGGTACAGATACAATAAAATCAAACCGTTGAATAATGGCTGATATAATATTAAATTGAAAGCGTTGATAATTAAATTCATCTTTTTGTTTTTAGGGGTTCAGGGCTTAAAAATTTTTGCTTTGACAAAAAGCTTGTTTACTATTTCTTCAATTTCCCAATAGTTCTTTTTTTCCAGACCGGGAAAAGCAACAAAAACAACGTCTATGCCCGGCTTTAAATTCTTTTGTCTTAGCCGCGCCAGCTCGGCAATTCTTCTTCTAACCTTATTCCTGATTGTCGCTTTCTTTGATAATTTTTTCCCGACTATGAAGCCAAAACGACTAATTCCTAATTTGTTCTCGACGATTTTTAAAAATAAAAAGCCATTCTTAAATCCTTTCCCTTTCTTGAAAACAACGTCAAAATCCCTTTTTCTCTTTAATCGGTTCTTTCTCAAAAGCATAGAACCTAAACCGTGAGTTCCCTTCTTCCTTTTTTTCTTCTTTTAGCCAAAACCCTCCTTCCTCCCTTTCCCCTTGTCCTTTTTAAAAACCCATGGGATTTTTTCCTTTTTTTCTTTCTTGGCTGATAAGTAATAGACATTTATCAACCATATCACAATTTCTTTTAAAAGCAACCCCAGAAAATTATGGATCCTGAATTTCAAGACAAATAAAATTTAAATGTCTAATTTCTAATTATCTAATTTCTAATCAATCCCCAACGACCCAATGACCAATCAGAACAAAGTTAAAAGTTAAAAGTTAAAAGTTAAAAGTTGCAATTCAAAGTTAAAAGTTATGAAATTTAAATTCAAAAACTTTGAACTTTTAACTGTAATTTT
>JAHIOY010000017.1 GCA_018894495.1 Patescibacteria group bacterium | reverse complement strand
TTCTTTTTCGCCTTTGCGCGGAAGATGTAAAACTTCCTGATAATACGGTGGTTTATCTAAATGTTTAATATAAGCAATTTCATCCCCATTAAACCATACGCCGTATTTTGCTTGAGTGGGAGCTAAATAACTTTTTAATTGTTCTATTCCATCGGTGCGTTCTTTTCGTTTGCATTCAACGATAATATAAATATCTTCTTGTTGTTTATGCTTTTCATCGCGAAAAACAACAATATCAGCCGGCCCAATAAATTTTGAACCTTTTTTAATTCCAAACTCTGGTTGAATTTGTTCTTTTGAATAGCCATATTCCTTAACCAATCGCTCCTCAAAAATCACTTTCGCTTCTTTGTTTTCTGGCGTTGCCTTAATCCAACCTTCAGTAATAAAATCTTTAATATATCCTTTTTTCTCTCCCGGTTTCTCGCCGGTAACTAATGGCTCTTCTTTGATTTTATAATTATTTTTTGCCATAGTTTTTAAATTAATTTTTTATCTTTTAAACTTAAATATTCATTTTTCCCGATTATAATATGGTCCAAAATTTCTATATTGATTATTTTGCTGGCTTCAATAATTTGTTGAGTAATTTTAATATCATCCTCTGATGGCTGTGGGTCGCCTGAAGGATGGTTATGCGCTAAAATAATTGCTGCGGCAGAATACTGAATAGCTGGTTGGAAAACTTCTCGCGGATGAACTAAATTTGTAGTTAAAGTACCTAAAGAAATTACTTCGTCGTGAATTAATTTATTTCTTGAATTAAAATAAAGCCCGCGGAATTGTTCTTTTTTAGGACTTGCCATTTTATCTTTAAGGTAATTATAAGCATCTTTTGAGTCGCGGATATAAATTTCTTCTTCGTCTCTCTTAAAAAATCTTCTGCCTAATTCAAAACAAGCGACAACTTGGCAAGCTTTAACTTTTGGGACTTCTAATTCTCTCATTAATTTTTCAACGTTCTTCTCGCTAATAATTGCTTGCGAACCGTATTCTTTTAAAATTCGGCTTGATAACTCCAAAACATCTTCATAATAATTTTTCTTTCAAAGTCCGGTATTTAAAACTACTGCCAAAAGTTCGGCATCAGTAAGAGCATCTGGACCATTTTTTATTAATTTTTCTCTTGGTCTTTTCTCTATTGGTATTTCTTTGATTTTATATTTTTTCTCTGTCATATTCTTTTATTTTATCACATTTTCTCCGCTTTTTCTTTGTA
This sequence comes from Patescibacteria group bacterium, assembly GCA_018894495.1. Taxonomy (GTDB): domain Bacteria; phylum Patescibacteriota; class Minisyncoccia; order Minisyncoccales; family JAHIOY01; genus JAHIOY01. The sequence continues at coordinate 5,733 of JAHIOY010000017.1, read as the reverse complement.
AAATTGATTTGGCATAATTTCAAATCAATTTTTTCTCTTTGAAACTGAAGGGGGGTTTGTTTTTAGTAATGATTATGTGGTCTAAAACGTCTATGCCCATTATTTTGCCGGCTTCAATGAGCCGTTTGGTGATTGTTAGGTCGTCTTCCGATGGTTCGGGGTCGCCGGAGGGATGATTGTGAACAATTTTGGGTAGGTCTTTTATTTTCATATAATTTTTATATATTTCTCGGCATAAGAACCGAAAATATAGACAGAATAGACCTTATCATAGTCGGCCGGGGCTTCTTTTATCTCAAGAGTAAATTGTATCTGATACTACGGGTGCTCAAACTAAACCAGTTCAAACTTTCTCTCTTATCTTACCAAATTTAGTTCATAAGTCAAAGAAGAAAAATCTCCCGCACTGAAATTTGGCAGGCGGGGCGAAGCCCCGCCTGCCTTCAAAAAAACCGCCGCCTTCGGCGGCAAAAATCTCGACTCGCGGGCAAAAAATTTCCTCCCCTAAAACCCCTCCATTTTTGCCCGCTCGAGTGGTCTGTTTTTAAAAATCCGCATGCGGATTTTTCTTGAAATAAGTTCGATTTCATTTAACAGATGGAGTTCGTGAAAAATCAACCTTCAAAAGGGCCGATTTTATTTTTAATTCATAGAGTTTTGTAAATTTGACATTTCAGAGAAATTTGTTAAAGTAAATTTAGTTGAGAAAGGGCGACTAATTGTACTTTTAAAAACTTAATTGGGTAGAAAACGATTGAAAAGTTGACTAAGTTTTACTATAGTGTAAATAGAGTCTAAATAGAAAGGAGAAAATATGCAAAACGAAATCTATTTCTTTGATACTTATACAAGGCAGAAAAGGTTATTTATTCCGCTTAAACCGGGAAAAGTTAGAATGTATACTTGCGGACCTACGGTATATGAGTATCCTCATATTGGAAACTTCCGTGCTTATGTGTTTGCTGATACCTTAAGGCGAGTACTCGAATTTAATAGCTACGAAGTATCTCAAGTAATGAACATCACTGATGTTGGTCACCTTACTTCTAATGCCGATGTGGGAGAAGACAAGATTGAGCTTCGAGCGCGAAAAGAAGGTCGTTCAGCGTGGGAGATAGCTGAATTTTATACTAACGTTTTTAAGGAAAACCTTAAACTTCTCAATATCCAATCACCCAAAATTTGGTGCAAGGCTACGGATCATATCCCAGAGCAGATTGCGTTAATTAAACACCTTGAGAAGTTGGGTTATACTTATCGCACATCGGACGGTATTTACTTTGATACTTCCAAATTTCCTTCTTATGGACATTTAGCAAAATTAAACGTAAGAGGGATTCGACCAGGAGCACGAATAGAAATAAGCCCAGAAAAACGAAACTCTACTGATTTTGCTCTCTGGAAATTATCGCCTAAAGATGGGAAACGTCAAATGGAGTGGAGAAGTCCTTGGGGAATTGGTTTTCCGGGTTGGCATATTGAATGTAGCGCCATGGCCATGAAATATCTTGGAGAAACTATTGACATTCACACTGGTGGCATTGACCATATTCCCATTCATCATACAAATGAAATTGCTCAAGTTGAAGCAGCTACAAAGAAACAGTTTGTACGGTATTGGCTTCATGTTGCATTTCTCACTATTGAAGGCGGAAGAATGGGGAAAAGCGAAAAAAACTTTGTTACTCTCCAGGGTATTATTGACAAAGGTTACGATCCTTTAGCTCTTCGGTATCTCATGCTGACTGCTCACTATCGATCAAGATTAAACTTCACATGGAAAAGCCTTCGGGCAGCCGAAAAAGCATTATCCATTCTTCGAGAAAGAATTACTGAATGGCAAGGAAGCGATGTCAATCCTGACGAGGAATTGATTAGGGAGTTCAAGAAGCAAGTAAATGACGATCTCGGCACGCCTCAAGCACTCTCACTCCTTTGGAAAATGGTTAATATGCGGCTACCCGAAGATGTAAAAAAAGCAACATTTTTTGAGTTTGATAAAATCTTGGGATTACGGTTGAAAGAAGCCAAAAGCCGCATTGTGACAATTCTTCCTCCAGAAATTGGAGCTCTTCTTCGAAAAAGAGATCAATTAAGGGGACAGAAAAAATGGAAAGAGGCTGATCAAATCCGAATTGAACTTCAATCTCGCGGTTATAAAATTGAAGATACATCTAAAAGTACGCAAGTTAAAAAGTAGGGGTGTCTCTTTTCGAAGGGTCGCCCCTTTTTATATTCTTTAAGGCGCTTGTGGTTTTTTAAAATTTCGCTATGCTTAAATAAGCGAGCTTATTTTGATTTCTCGAAAGAGATACGAAAAGCTTTTGGAGGGTCAAAAAGTAACTGGGAAAATAGAGAATCTTGTATTTAGGCTAAATCATAACTTAAATACGCCCCGCGAAGACAGAATCGAACCATCAGAAGTATGCTCTAAATTTTCTACTGAAACAATAATTTCTATTCTTCAATCTTTTCTTTTTGGTCTTGCTACCCAAAAAGGAACAGAAAGAAATCTTTTCGCCAAAAGATTTATCAAAGAAATTATCTATTCCAAAAAAAATATCAAAATTAACCTATTTTATTCGGGAAATTTTAAAAATTTTTCGGCAGGCAAAAGCCCCGCCCGCCTGCAGGCGGGCGGGGCGGAAATTCCGTCCGATAATGAAGGGAATTCAATTTTCTCTAATAAATTAGAGTCTGTGTCCGAAACTACGAGTGGGCGTGGAAGGAATCGAACCTTCAACCTCTGTCTTATCAGGACAGCGTTCTGCCACTGAACTACACGCCCAAAACAAATAATTCTTTTTTTACTGGAAAATTTTTTATTTCTTTTTTAAAAATTAAATTTAACCCAATTTCTTTAAAAATATCTTCCCATTTTTTTTCGGTTCTGAAAGAGGTTGGATTGGGATTGCCAAAAAGTTTATCAAAAGAAATTCCATGAAGCCGGCAAAACAAGCCAGATAAAAATCCTTCCGGCAGGTCTTCATAGACAATAACCCTCTCCCCCACTCTTTTTGCTTCTTTTAAAAGAGCCGTTGGGTCTCCGGCGTGGTGCAAAACATAACTAATTAAAACAACGTCAAAATTATTTTCAGAAAAAGGAATGTCTCTGCCATTAAATTTCTGGAAAGGTATCTTTTCAAGTCGCCGGTCTTTGACGTCTATTCCGATGAGCTCGGCCTTAAAATAATCCTGAAATTTCTTTCCTACTATTCCCGAACCGCACCCTAAGTCCAAAATTTTGGAACCTTCTTTAATGAAGTCCTGGCAATCTAAAGACATCTCTTTTGCCGCTTTTTCGTAAAATGGGTGGAAAATTCTATAGAGGTTCATTTGAGATTGCCGTTACCGGACAGGATTGAATTGATTCCTTAGCGCATTTTTCGTTCTTTTCCATGTCCGCCCCGGCTTTGACCCGGGACTTGTTGCTCTCATCAATCTCAAAAACCTCCGGACACAAATTAGCGCATAATCCGCAGCCAATGCATTTATCGTTGTCAACAATAATTTTTTTCATACACTTTATTTTACCAAATTCTGCCTTTTCGTCAAGTTGGCATCTTTTGAATTTTGGCATTACTAATTGCTTCGCAATTAGTAGATTTGCTTGTTCAATTTGAGCCCGTTTTCTCCACTCTGCTCCAAAGTGTGTATTTGAAAAAATCTCTACTCCGCAGTCCCCGCCTTGGCGGGGTACTACTGGGGTTTGACGGCAAATTCTTTTTATAATTATTTATTCCTTTACATTAAAGGCTTTAAGAAAAAATGATTCGCTAGTAAACAATGGAAATTACGACTCCTAAAATTCCAGAAATTAAAGAAGATATTATGGTAATTAAAATCCACATATTATTTTATACAACCTGAAAATTTAATTGGAAGTTTTTTTGTTTTTTCTCTTGAGCCGCAAACAATCCTAATTTTATTCCCTCATCAATTTCTTTTAATCGCCTTTCGGCAATTTTTACATATCTTTCATTTGAATCTATCCCAATATAATTCTTGCCCAATTTTTTGGCGGCAACAGCAATTGTTCCACTACCAACAAAAGGATCTAAAATAACGGCGTTTTTAGAAAAAGCAGAAAGTTTTATTAAATATTCGCAAATGGCCAATGGTTTAACGGTCTTATGGTCATTATATTCGCCTTTTTCTTTCTTGCCAGGTTTTGGTAATAGAAAAGTTTTGTCTATAAGCTCGTTTATACTATCAACTGTAAAAACATTTGCCGGATACATATTATTGCCGATTCTTATATTTGTATTTAGCAAACCAACTTCGTGTTTCAAAATATTATTCAAATAAGTTTGTTCTGTCGGTTTTTGCGCCATCGCGATTGGCTCAAAACAAGATTTTATTTGAGGCGTTTTCCACCCGTTCAATTTTTCTTTTATTTGTTTTTTCGTTTTTTCGTCAACGTTCATTTTATTTATAAAATGATCCAACCCCATCGCCTTTGCTTGATTTTGGGTATAAAGCCACATAAAAGCATCTCTAATCTCAAATCCGGCATCGTCAATAGCGGAAGCCATTCTATGGTAAAGTCTTGGACTTGAAAACGAAAAGAAAAATCCGCCCGGCTTTAATACTCTAAAAATTTCTTTTGATACTTCTAAATACCAAGAATAAAATCTTTTTCCTTGCTCGCGGTCAAACTTCATCCCTGGCGGAAGGGATTTAATGGTATTGCAGTAATTCGTCAGCCTCGAGACCGTTTTGTGGTTCCAATTATTGTCCATTTTATCTAAAAAATAAGGCGGGTCGGTAAGAACAACATCAATAGAATTGCTTTCAATTTCGGGAAGCAATTTCAACGTATCAGCACAAATAATCTTGTTTATAAAATCCTTATTTTTCATAGTTATTTTACGGAATTAGGATTTTTCCCCTGAAATTCATTATACAAAATCCTATAAACTTTCTTTCTCACTTCTTTATCGCAAGTTTTTATAACTTGTGGGTTGGCTAATTTTATAACTCGCCCCTTTTCATCATAGACCCATCTGTTCCTGTCGCCTCTATTACATTTCTGGCACTGCGGAATAATATTACCGGCAATTAAGGGTTTATTTGGATCCATATGCGCTTTTTGTAAAACAGTTTTTGCTGCAGTCCAATGAAGTTGAGGTTTGCCTTCTTGAGAACCACAAGTAGCGCACCTAAAATTATATTTTTCTTTTATCTTTTCCCAGTCAGTCGTATCTGTTACTCTATGTCCTTTTTTAAATGACGCCGCTTTCAATTTTAGTATAACAAAAAAGCGGAACAAAAACAAAAAATAAAATCGCCGCGCCGTCAATTTTTTCTCCGATTAAAAAAGTAGTTAAGGCGGCGACAAAAAGAAGATAAACAAAGGGCGTCTTAAATTGTCTTAAAATAATATTAATCGGTTTGAGCCCCTCGGTTCTGGATTCGTTTAAACCATAAATGTTGACGCGGCTGGCGGCCTCATTTTCTGAAAGCCCGTCTTCCTGACTCTTTAAGTCCTTAAAAATTTCTTCAATATTTTTTGTTGTATATTTTGAGAATTTCATTCAAATTATAACCGTTTTTCTACGTTAATCCCGCTAAAAGCGGGATTAGACTACGTTAAAAATCAATCTTTATTGATTTTTAGACTTCGTTAAAAATTAATCTTTATTAATTTTTAGACTACCCATAATGTTGCCATTTTATCATATTTTTAATGAGCCTCCAAACCTACGATTAATTTGATACGATATTGACAGA
>JAHIOY010000154.1 GCA_018894495.1 Patescibacteria group bacterium | reverse complement strand
TATGTCCGAGATATTTTCTCCTTGCGCAAGGTCTCGGCTTATTTCCTCGCGCTCGGCGTCGGTCATACGACGATACTTCCTTAGTAATTTTTGCATATGGGTGTATAATACACCCGTTGCGTTAAATTATTGAACCCAAGTATCAAAAACTTAAAAAAGATTTTGAGCCAAAAGTCGGCGAGATTTTGCTTACCAAAGACGCAACGCCCGGCACCGCCTATGTTGTAAAAGAACCAATTGAAGGAATTATATCAAGCGGAATTTTAAGGTTAAAGCCAAAAAACAAAGAAGTTGAAAATGAATATCTGGTGTTGTGTTTAAATTCTATTATTGGTCAGATGCAGGCAGAACGCGACGGCGGAGGCTCTATTATTACTCACTGGAAACCGAACCAAATCAAAAATGTTTTAATTCCAATTATACCAAAACCCACTCAGCGAAAAATAGCCGGCTTGGTTCAAAAATCCCACCAAGCCCGCAAAGAAGCAAAAGAATTAATAGAAGAGGCGAAACTTAAGGTCGAGGAACTAATTGAGAAATAACATGAACAAGCATCCGGCATTGGTGGGGATTATCCCGCGAAAAAATCTTTGGGATATAATTCAAGAACAGAGGTGGTATCACATTCCGGTTGAATCGGCGCCAAAAAATGCGGTATTTACCGAGTATTTAGGTTTCTATTTCCCTGCGGTTTTTGGCGAGGAAAGGCGGTATAAGGTAAATTTTTACGCTAAAGTTAAAAAAGTGGATACTGTGAAAAGAATTGAACTTTTTCCGGAAGAAAAAGAACATCAAAGAGCAAATAAAGATTATTTTCAGTTTCATTTAGAAGAAATTAAAGAATTGCCAAAACCCATTCCAAGTATCAGATGGAGAAGAATAGTCCATATTCCCACAAGTTGCGAGAAATTATTCACTGCGGAAGAAATTAATGATTTATACGACACCAGTCCCTTAGAAGAGAAAATGTATTTAGAGATGAAAAAAAGAGAAATAGCCACAGAAAGACAAGTTTATGTTAAAGTTAACAATAGGTTTTATTGTTTAGATTTTGGAATATTCTGTAAGAAAGGTGATATAGATTTGGAGTGCGACGGCGAAAAATATCATATTTTACCAAAAGCTTTAGCTAAAGATAGAGAACGAAATAATGAATTAACAAGTTTCGGCTGGCGCGTTTTGAGATTCAGCGGAAAAGAAATTAATAGAACTATAAAGAATTGTTTTAAAACAATTGAAACAACCATCGAAAATTTGGGCGGAATTTCAGAAGTTAAGGTTTCAAGTTAACAAAAAGTCGAAAAATTAATTGAGCCCTGAAGTACGGCGAAGATGACTACGGGGTAAAAAATAAAATTATGGACTATCAGAAAATTTTTTATATTGCGGGCGCGGTATTCTTTGTTCTGGCATCTGTTATAGCCATCGCGATGCTTTTTATGATGTTTGGCAGTCGATTTATTGACTAGGGAATAGAAAATATCAACCCTAGTAGCAGAACAAAGTTGAGCCCTCTTTTGTTAAAAACATAACAAAACCTACAATACAAGCCCTGAGTCATTGCAGACCTCTGACGGGGTTGACATTAATTTTGTAAGTGTTAAAATAAAAGTAGGAATTTAAATATAAGTAATACTTAAATAATATGTCTTACCAAACAACAATTACTAAAAAAGGACAAATTACCATTCCTAAGTATTTCAGGGGAATCTTAAAATTAAAACCCTATTCAAGAGTTATTTTAGAGTTAGATGATAAAAAGGTAAAAATCAGTCCTGCCCCCGATATTTTAGCTCTGGCCGGAAAATTTAAGCCCCAAAAAAGACAGTCTGCTTTAAAATTAAGAAAGATATTTGAAAAGAAATATGAAAGAATCTAATCTTTACTTTATTGATACCAATATATTTTTAAGAGTTCTGGTGGAAGAAGATAAAAAAACTTTCAAGGAGTGCTTCCAAATTTTAAAAGCGATAAAAGAAGGAAAAATCCGGGCATTTACCGCAAGTTTAATTTTAGCGGAGGCAAACTGGGTTCTGGGAGGGTTTTATAATTTTCCGAAAAGCGAAATCACAGTTGCGTTAAAAAGCATTCTAAGTTTAAAAGGATTAAAGATTGTTGATAAGTATAATTTTTATTCGGCAATTTCGCTTTATGACAATTTTTCTATTAAATTTATTGATGCCCTAATCGCTTCTCATCATTTAATTCACGACAAGAAATCCATTATTATTTCCTATGATAAGGATTTTGATAAAATCGGCGAAGTAACAAGAAAGGAGCCGAACGAAATTTTATATTAACGCAATTTAAATTTTAACAAAAAACTATATTTCAGCAAAAAATATCGCAAAAGTTTTTAGTAAAAATAATCTTGGCGGTTTTAGTGTTGGTCAGCGTCGGCGCGGCGCTGGGCGTGGCGGGGTATTTGGTAACGAGACCTAAGCCGATTCAACAACCAATGCCAAATATACCGGTGATTGTTTTGAAGAGGCGGCTTTATCAAATAACAAAAACAAAATAGTTTTCTCTAATAGTTGTATTTCCGGAGATTTGCCCCAGCCGTGGATTGGGACTTATAACATCCCTTCTTAAAAATAAATTATATAGGTTTTCTTTTTTGGCTGGCGGAGAATGTACAGACGTTCAAAATATTGGTATTTCAGAATTAAATGTTATAGACGATATTCTTTTTAGTTTTAGATTTACAGAAAACTAAAAGACCCAGAAAACAATGAACTTGACAATATTAAAATTATTTTGTAAAATATAGTCATAATATTTAAAACTATTTTAAAATTATGAATATAGATTTAAAAGATAGGGCAATTACATCTGATATTATCAAACAGATTGATAACGACTTAGTGTTAATTTTAATCGGAGCAAGGCAATCGGGAAAAACATACATTTTGAAATTGCTTACCGAATACATTAAAAAGCGCTATTCAGAAAATAAGATACTCTATTTTGATTTGGAAAAACCGGACATTTTGGATAATTTTTTGGATTATAAAATGATTCTAAACTTTTTATCCGCGCAAGGCGTTGAGAAAGATAAAATGAATTTTATTTTACTGGATGAATTTCAAAAAATGCCTGCTCCGACAAAAACACTGAAAATAATCCACGACCATTATCCATTTTTGAAAATAATCGCCACTGGATCCTCATCTTTGGATATATATAAAAAATTAAGGGAAGAATCAATGGTTGGCAGAAAAAGGGTTTTTACCGTTTTTCCATTAAGCTTTGAAGAATATTTAAGCTTTACCGAATTTGACGATTATGAAATATTTAAAAGAATCCTAAAAAAAGACATTGATCCAAGCGCGATTAAGCAGAAATTTATTTCCAGCTCGGAAGAGTGCGCTGTTTGGGGAGCGTACCCTAAAGTGGTTTTGTCAAACAGCTATGAGGAAAAGCGCCAAGAATTAGCCGAGATTTATCAGTCGTATCTAAATAAAGACGTTATTGGCTTTTTAAATGCCGAAGACGCTGTTTCCGTAAATAAGCTGGTTTCTTTACTTTCCGTTCAAATTGGAAATTTGTTTAATCAAAATGAAATTGCCAAAATCGCCGACGTTTCCCGATATGTTTTAGCAAAATACCTTTTTGTTTTAGACAACACATTTATTATTAAACAACTGCTTCCCTTTTACACCAATAAACAAAAGGAAGTTGTAAAAATGCCCAAAATATATTTTATAGACACGGGACTGCGGAATTTTGCTGTCAAGAATTTTAATTCCTTAACAATGCGGCAAGATGCCGGCTCCTTGATGGAAAATTTTGTATTTTTGGAATTATTAAAAGGCAAAAAAATTACCGACGAACTTCGTTTTTGGAGAACGCCGCACAGGGTTGAAGTTGATTTTATAATTTTAGGCGAAGCGAACAAGATTATCCCCGTTGAAGTGAAATATAAATCATTTTCAAAGTCCACTATTCCTTCCGGATTAAAAGCGTTTATCAATATTTATTCGCCAAAGCAGGCTTTTGTTTTAACCAAAGATTTCTATGCCGTTTCGAAATACAATAAATGCGAGATATATTTCTTGCCTGTATTTTTGACAGCTAAAATTTTTACAATTTTAAATCGGCAATAAATTTAATCATTAAACAAAACCTATGGAAAACCAAACAAAACCCAAGCCATTGGGGGCGTCAATGGCAAAAAAGTGAGGTCGGTTGGGGTGAGGTCGGTTGAGGTTAGACCTCAACAAATCAATTTTAAAAATAGAAAGCAAAAAAAATTATGCCAATTTTAAAAAGCTTGGAAAAATTATTGAAAGACGCTAAGGCGAAATATGAAATTGTGAAACATAGGACTGTTTATACGGCTTTGGATAAAGCTAAAACCTTAAAAATCAAGCCGAAAGAAGTAGTGAAAACTTTAGTGTTGAAACTGGGCTCGGGAAAAGCGGCGCAATATGTTTTGGCTTCAATTCCGGCGGATAAGAATTTTGACAAAGAAAAATTTAAGAAATTATTCAATGACTGGGCTAAAAAAGCGGCTAAAGCCGAAGGCAAGGTTTTTAAAACGATAAAGGAAATCGGCTTTGCCGAAGAAAAATGGATTAAGAAAAATATTTTCAAAACCAAAGCCGGGGGAGCAGTGCCGCCATTTGGAAGCATGTTTAAATTTGTAGCATTTATTGATAAATCATTATTAAAAGCGAAGAAATTGGTGATTAACGTCGGCGGATTTGAAGAGTCAATTAAATTGGCCGGAAGCCAATTGGAAAAGATTGAAAAAGCGGTTAAGGGGAGCTTTGCGAAAAATAAGTTAAAATGATATTCTATACATATATTTATGGAGATAAATTTTCCGAAATTAGATCCCGAAGCAGAACAAGTTCGCTACGGGGCAAGAAAGAAAATATTAACTGATTTATTATGGATATCAATTTCCCAAAGATAGAAAAAAAGATTTTAAAATTTTGGCGGAAAAATCAAATTTTTGAGAAATCGGTTGAGCAGAGAAAAAGAGCCAAGGACTTTATCTTTTACGAGGGGCCGCCTACGGCCAATGGCAGGCCGGGAATTCACCATGTGTTAAGCCGTGTTTTTAAAGATATAATTCCGAGATATAAAACAATGCGGGGTTTTCGGGTTTTAAGGAAAGGGGGTTGGGATACTCATGGACTGCCGGTTGAATTGGAAATTGAGAAAAAATTAGGATTAAAAGCAAAAAAAGAAATTGAAAAATACGGGCTCGCAAAATTCAACCAAAAATGCCGCCATTCGGTCTGGGAATACAAAAAGGACTGGGAAAAACTGACCGAGAGAATTGCTTTTTGGCTGGACATGAAAAATCCATACATTACTTATGAGCGAGAGTATATTGAATCGGTTTGGTGGATTTTAAAAGAGATACACAAAAGGGGTTTGCTTTACAAGGACTATAAAGTGGTTCCTTATTGTCCAAGATGCGGGACGAGTTTATCAAGCCATGAAGTGGCTTTAGGATATAAAACAGTTAAGGACTTGGCCGTAATTGTAAAGTTTCCGATTACTGAGCAAAAATTTATCAATAAGTATTGCCGAGGCAAACCAACAAGTTTTTTGGCATGGACGACCACGGCTTGGAGTTTGCCAACAACAATGGCTTTGGCAATTGGCGCGGATTATAACTATGTCGTAGTCCGCATCAATGGAGAACAGATAATTTGCGTGAAAGAGCGTCTTGGCTATATAATGAGTCATTTACCCGGAGTCAAATATGAAATAATTAATGAATTTAAAGGCAAGGAAATGGAGCATATAAGCTATGAGCATCCATTTGGGGAATTTTATCAAGAGCACGAAAAAGTTAGAGACAATCCCAATGTCTACAAGACCCATATCACTGATTATGTGAGCATTGAAGAAGGCGCTGGCATTGTAACCATCAACGGCGCGTTCGGAGAAATTGATATGGAGGCATCTAAGAAAATTGGCTTGCCGGTGCTTGTCAACGTAAAAACAGACGGCACTTTTGCGGAGGAAATGGGAGAATTTGCCGGAATGCAGGTGAAACCGCGTGAAGACAGGGAAAAAACCGACGTTGAACTTATAAAATACTTAGACCGCAAAGCCGTTCTTTTTGCCAAAGAAAAATACGAGCATAGCTATCCTTTTTGCTGGAGATGCAATTCGCCCCTGCTCTACTATGCCAAAAAGAGTTGGTTTATAAAAATGACGAAAGTTAAAGATGAATTAATTAAAAATAATCAAAAAATTAATTGGGCGCCGAAATACATAAAAGAGGGGAGGTTTGGCGAGTGGTTAAGAGAAGTGAGGGACTGGACGCTTTCCAGAGAAAGATATTGGGGAACGCCGCTTCCAGTTTGGCAATGCCCAACTGGAAGAAATCCAAAATCCAAAATCCAAAATCCAAAACAAATCCAAAACAAATCCAAAATCCAAAATTCAGGTTGCGGAAATACTACGGTTATTGGTTCAAAAGAGGACTTACTTTCGCAGAAATTTTCAAACAACAATTACTTTCTCTTTCGCCACGGTCATTCTTTGCGGCAGGTAACAAATTTAACTAATTGTTGGCCGGAGAAACCGCTTTTTCCCCTGACTGACAAAGGAAAAAAAGAAGTTTTAAGACAGGCAAAAAAATTAGCAAAATCAAGGGTTAATCTAATTTTCTCATCAGATTTATTGAGGGCAAGACAAACTGCCGAGATTATATCAAAGGAAACGGGCGCAAAAATAATTTTTGATAAGCGACTAAGAGAACTGAATGTGGGAATTTTTAATGGAAAGGAACCAAAATTATTCTGGGATTATATCTCAAAGCAGAAAAACCCCTGTTTGGCAAGGGTTCCAAAAGGCGAAAGTTTAGCCGCGGTAAGAAAACGGATGTATAATTTCTTAGAAAAAATAGATAAAGAATATGAAATAAAGAATATTTTAATTGTTTCTCATGAATTTCCTTTGACAGTTTTGGAAAAAACATTAGAAGGTTTATCCTTGGAAGAGATTTTGAAATGGCGGAAAGAAAATAGAGATAAATTAATTAAAACTGCTAACTGGCGAAAAGTGGAATTTAAAAAATTGCCTCTCAATCAAAAAGGGGAATTGGATTTTCACCGACCCTATATTGATGAGGTTAAGTTTTTTTGCCAAAAATGCGGAGAAATAATGGAGAGGGTTCCCGAAGTCATTGACTGCTGGTTTGATTCTGGTTCAATGCCGTTCGCCCAAGCTCACTGGCCATTCAGTAAAAATTCAAAATTCAAAATTCAAAATTCAAAATTTAATCCCCCGATATTATTTCCGGCTGATTATATTTGCGAAGGAGTTGACCAGACGCGGGGTTGGTTTTATACTCTCTTGGCTATTTCAACTCTTTTGGGATTCGGACCTGCCTATAAAAATGTCATTTCTTTGGGTCATGTTTTAGATGAAAAGGGAGAGAAAATGTCAAAGTCGCGAGGAAATACGGTTGACTCCTCGTATATTATTGAAAAATACGGAGCAGATGCCAGCCGTTGGTATTTTTATACCATTAATCAACCGGGCGACTCAAAGCTTTTTTCGGAAAAGGACATACAGGGGACATTAAGAAAATTTATTCTCACTTTGTGGAACTGCTACAGTTTTTTTGAAACATACAAAGAAAATTCAACCCCGCCCTTTCTGAAGAAAGGGCGGGGCAAAAGTCAAAATATATTAGACAAATGGATTATTTCTAAGATGAATGACTTAATCAAAGATGTGACTAAAAATTTAGATAAATATGACGTTACTGGAACGGCTCGCCAAATTGAAAATTTCGTTATTTCGGATTTGTCCCTATGGTATATTAGGCGGTCAAGAAAAAGATTTCAAAGACCAGGGACCAAAAAAGAGATAAAAGAGGCCTCACAAACCTTAAATTATGCGCTTTTGAACCTAAGCAAATTAACCGCGCCGTTTATTCCATTTTTGAGCGAAGAAATCTACCAAAAAATAGCTGGCAACGTCAAACCTCGCCAGAGTGTACATTTAGAGGATTGGCCGAAGGTGAATGAAAAATTGATTGATAAAAAATTGGAGGAAAAAATGGAAAGAATTAGAGAAATTGTTACCCAAGCTTTAGCAGAAAGAGCAAAGGCAGGAATAAAAGTGAGGCAACCTTTAAACGAATTACGAATTACGAATTACGAATTACGAAAAGAAAGAGAATTGCTGGGTTTAATCAAAGAAGAAGTTAATGTAAAAGAAATTGCTTTCGGTAAAACTTTAAAGTTGGACACCCGAATTACCCCTGAATTAAAAGAAGAAGGAATAATTCGTGAAGTGAGCCGCCATATTCAAGAGATGAGAAAAAAAATGGGTTTAAAACCAAAGGATAAAATTTTAGTTTTCTATTTTGGTTCTCAAAATTTAAATGAAATTTTAACTAAAAATGAAAAAGTTATTGTGGAAGAAGGAAAAATTAAAGATTTTCAAATTCGGGCAGAAGACAAAAAAGTTTTTACCCTTGAAAAGGAATTTGAAATTGACCGGCAGAAATTATGGTTAGGGATAAAAAGAGTTTAACCTCCTTGCTTTAATAAAACGAGCAGTCAGAAATTAAGTTTCAAAGCAGAAAAAGAACATATGGTGGAAAACAAAAACAATAGGAAAATACCCGGTATGCTTTACATATTTTTTTCCTTTATTCCGTGGATTATTTACTGGATATCATGCGGAATGGGAAATAAGTTTGGCATTATTGTTTCTCTTGCAATTTCTTTGCTTCTCCTAATTCCTCAAATCCGTAAACAGGACTTCAATTTGATGGATATTGCTTCTGTTTTTTATTTTAGCATAGCTGCGTTCGGGGTTTTTATTTTCAAATCAAACATATTTGTGGAAAGCAGTGGTTTTCTGGGATATTTTGTTCTATTTTTTATGGCATTGTTCTCTTTAGTCATTAGGCAACCTTATACTTTGCAGGTTTCAAAAAAAGACTATCCGGAAATTTATTGGAAGGATAAATCGTTTTTAGATATTAACAATATAATAACGGTAGCATGGGCGGGTGTCTTTCTAGTAAGTGCAGTCATATTTTTGCTTCTCAGCATGCCCTTTACCGTGATTCTTTCAAATGTTTTAATTGCCTTCGGTATAACTTTCTCAGTCATCTTCCCTTTGAAGGCGCCTGCTTATTTCGCTTCAAAAGAATTCAAGAAATATGATTGGCGTGTTGAAGTAAATCCGCAAAAGCCAAAGGGAGAGAACGAATACGACGTTATCGTTGTTGGTTCTGGAATAGGGGGCTTAACCTGCGGCGCCCTGCTTTCAAAGAGGGGCTATAAGGTTTTGGTTCTGGAACAGCATTATCAAGTCGGCGGCTACTGCTCTTCTTTCCGAAGAAATGGGTTTGTTTTTACTGCCGGAGTTGAAAATGTAAGCGGATTAGAAGAAAGAGGGCCGGTTAAATATCTTCTTAAAGAACTTGAATTAAAAAAAGAGGATTTATTCGTGAAGAATAGAATAAGATTCTTCATTTCGGAACGAAGAATCCGAAATGAAAACTTGTTTGTTTTTAAGAGGAAACAAATTGATGTTAATAATTTTGAAGATTTTATTGAGCGGTTTTCAGAAATTTTTCCCGGTGAGAAAGAAAACATTTTAGCTTTTTTTGAAGACGCTAAACAATCTATCAAAGAATATTTTAAGGAAGCAGAAATTTACGGCGTCTCTTTGCCGGATTACTTGATTGCAAAAGTGCATGGAGATAGAAAAATATCTAATTTTCCGAAAGAACGACCTTATTTTAATGATTGGCTGAATAAAACTTATCAGCAGAAACTTGACCAATATTTTAGAAACGAAGATTTAAAAAAGTTTTTTTGCGGATTATTGCCGCATCTTGGGACAAAACCGGAAAAAACTCCGGCATATAAAGCGCTTTTCCCCTGCGTCAGTTATTATCTTTTTGGCGGCTATTATCCAAAAGGGAGCCCCCAAAATTTTGCTGATAGTTTAAAAAAATTTATTGAAAGTCATAATGGAAAAGTTCTATTAAATCATAAGGTTGAAAAAATATTAACGGGAAATAAAAAAGTTAAAAGAGTGAAATCTGGAGATAAAATTTTTAAAAGTTCTGTTGTGGTTTCTAATGCAAATGCCAAAACTACATTTTTAGAACTTGTTGATGAAAATAATTTGAATAAAAAATTTGTTGAATACATAAAAAATTCAAAAATGTCTCCTTCTTGCTTAATGGTATCTCTGGGGTTAAATATGGATTTATCCGATTATCCAACCACTATTCATTATTTAGATGAAAGTAATTCCGAAAAAGATTTCGCGATTATAATAAATTCAAATGCTGATTCAACTTTGGCGCCAAAAAATAAAGCAAGCGTCACTATATTAACATTAACTTATGCTAATTATTATGACTTTCCAGAAAAAGGAACAAAAGAATATTTAGAAAAGAAAAAAGAGTTGGCTGAAATTTTAATTAAAAAAGCTGAAAAAATTATCCCGGATATAAGCAAGCATATAGAAATTTTAGATGTTGCTACCCCAAAAACTTTTGAAAGATATACTTCTATGCCTGAAGGAGCGCTTTATTCGTTTGACCAGTCAATCGGAATCAAGAGACCTTACTTTAAAACGCCAATCAGAGGTCTATATTTAGCCGGCGCATCAACTTTTCCTGGCGGCGGAATAGAAGCGGTTGTTATTTCTGGAATGATTTGCGCAAACGATATATGTAATTGGCAGGTTAGGGCGATATAAAAAGAAATGTTTGAGCATTATCGGACAAAGGGAATATTTATTAAAAAAGAAGACCGGGGCGAATCGGACCAGCTTTTTACAATTTATACCGGCGGTTTTGGGAAACTAAAGGTTTTGGGAAAGGGAATTAGAAAGATTACTTCTAAATTGAGGTCGGGAGCGGAAATTTTTTTCTTGTCTGAAATTGAATTCATTCAGGGAAAGAATTATAGGACCCTGACCGATGCGATTGTACTTGAAAAATTTTCAGATATGAGAGATAATTTAAAAAGATTAGCCATTGCCTGCAGAATTTCCGAAGTTTTAGATAACTTAGTCAGAGGGCAGGAAGTTGACCAAGAAATCTGGCAACTACTTAACGAAAGTTTTGAAAAATTAAATAATTTAAAAATTGACCCGACTTTATCGAGGATCCCGCCGAGCGGGAAAAATTTATTGAATCCCGCCGAAAGCGAGGGTAAATTGAAAATTGTCTATTATTATTTCTTTTGGAACCTCTTTTCTATTTTGGGGTATCAGCCGGAACTTTTCAATTGTGTTGTTTGCCAAAAAAAATTGCTGCCAAAAAATCTTTATTTTAACCCAAAAGAAGGAGGGGTGCTCTGTGAGAAATGTTTTGCTAAAATAAAGAAGGGATTAGAAGTTGAGCCAGAAGTCATTAAAATATTGCGTCTTATCTTAGAAAGGGACTGGCAAATTTTGGCCCGACTAAAAGTCACCAATTCTGAGGAAAAATCATTAAACCTTATTTCTTCTGTAAAATAATATGAGGAGATTTAAAATTTTTGTCATAATTTTAGCCGTCATCATTGGCTTGGCCGGATACTGGAAATATCGGGAAAATGTATATTCCAAAGAGGTTTTGAAATTGGAAATTTTGGGGCCGCCCGAAACGACTTTATTGCAGGTGGCTGAATATGCCGTAAAATATAAAAATAACGGCAACTTCAATTTGGAAGACGCTAAACTCGTATTTGAATGTCCTAAAAATTCCTTAGAATGCTTAGTGGCTGGCAAAGAAGAATCACCGGAAGAAAAAAAATCTTTGAGGAAAGAATTTTTACTTCAAACAATATATCCTGGCGAAGAAAAAACCTTTTCTTTTAAAACGCGGCTTTTGGGCAAGGAAAATGAAACAAAAGAAGCTAAGGCAACCCTTTCTTATCGTCCCAAAAACCTCAAGGCGCTATACAGTTCCTCAACCACTTTTACTACTCAAATCAGGCCGGTCTTATTGAATTTTGAATTTGACCTTCCTTCAAAAGCCGAGTCCGGTCGGGAGCTTAAATTTTTTCTAAATTATTTTTCGTCTTTGGACTACCCCCTATCTAATATCGGGGTGAAGGTTGAATATCCTTCTGAATTCCAGTTTTTAGAAAGCAAACCCCAAGCATTAGAAAAGACCGATTTTGAAATAAAATCGTTAAACAAAACCGAGGGCGGCAGAATTGAAATAAATGGTCTGTTAACCGGCAATGCTGGGGAGCAAAAAATTTTTAGAGCAGTTTTTGGAATTTGGAAAGAAGGGGAGTTTATTGTTTTAAAAGAAGCAATGAGAGGGGTTGAAATCATTGAGCCGTCGCTCTATATTTCTCAACTTATCAATGGAAAGCCAGATTATTTTGCCCAAATCGGCGATTTTCTGCATTATGAAATTTATTTTCGCAATCTCGGTGGAAAACCATTTGAAAACCTCTCGCTCATCGCTAAATTAAAAGGCGGACTCTTTGACCTCTCAACTATAAAGTCCGACTTGGGAGAAAATACTTCCGGCGACAATACCATTGTTTGGGATTGGAAGAAGGTTCCCGATCTTAAGTTTTTGGATTCGGGAAAGGAAGGAAAAATTGAATTCTGGGTTAATTTAAAACAAGTTTTTATTTCGTCCCGAAATAAAGAAAGCGACAAAGAGATGAAGCCGGGCGAAAATCTTTCGGTAACTAATGAAATTATTTTTCCAGACCAAACCAAAAAAGAATTTTTGACCAAAATCAATTCAAAATTAATTTTAACTCAAAAGGGATACATTGAGGACGAAATCTTTGGCTCGCCGGGACCTTTGCCGCCGAGAGTTGGCGAAAAGAGCTATTTTACCGTTATTTGGCAGGTTGAAAATTTTTATAACAAGATTGGCAACGCAAAGCTCAAGGCAGTTTTATCTCCTTTGGCCGAATTGACCGGAAAAATTTTTCCGGAAAATGCCGCTTTTACCTTTGACTCAAATAGCCGAGAGTTGCTCTGGCAAATTGGCGATTTGGAGCCCGGGCAAGAAAAAAAAGTTCAGTTGGCTTTTCAGATTGCCTTAACTCTGAAAGAAGAAGAAAAACTTGCCACCCCTTTAATGACCCCGGCTGAAATTTCAGGCGAAGACAAATGGACAAATCAAATCTTATCAACCAAAACCCTTCCTTTATATACTAATTTCAGTGAGATGTTCATCGGCGAGGGAATAATACCTTATTCAACCTCAAGTTCCACTGGCGAATAATTTGTAATTTAACCTTTCTCTTGGTAAAATGAGGTCGGTTGAGGTTTGACCTCAACATTCCTCCTCAGGTTCTTCAAAACCAACCCTTTTTATTTTTAGAAAAATAAGGTAAAATAAAAAAATGGAGAATTTAATGGAGAAAATTGTTTCGCTTTGTAAGAGACGGGGATTTGTTTTTCCATGCTCGGAGATTTATGGCGGAGTGGAGGCGCTGTGGGATTATGGACCCTTGGGTTCTCTTTTGAAAAATAACATCAAAAATCTCTGGCTCAAAAGGTTTGTTCGGGAACAAGACAATATTGTTTTAATTGAGGCTACGGTTTTGATGCGGCCTGAGGTTTGGAAAGCGTCGGGCCATCTGGAGCATTTTACTGACCCATTGGTTGAATGCAAAAATTGCCACTCAAGATTTCGGGCTGACCATATGGCAGAAACAAAAAAGCAGTGTCCTCAATGCGGCGGAAAAGATTTTACCCCGCCTAAACAATTCAATTTAATGTTTAAGACCTTTTTGGGTCCGGTTGATGACGAAGCCCACATCACTTATCTAAGACCGGAAACCGCTCAATCAATGTTCACCAATTTCAAACTGGTTGAATCCTCAATGCGTTTGAAAATTCCCTTTGGCATTGCCCAAATTGGCAGGTGTTTTCGGAACGAAATCACTACTGGCAATTTTACCTTTCGCTCAAGAGAATTTGATATTGCCGAAATTGAATACTTTGTTGAGCCGGGTAAAGACGAGGCAGAATTTGATTTCTGGTTAAACAAATGGGAGAAATTCTTTTTGGACTTGGGTTTAAAAAAAGAAAATATCAGAAGATACGAACACCCAAAAGAATCATTGGCTCATTATTCCAAAAGAACGGTTGATATTGAATATAAATTTCCTTTCGGCTGGTCAGAATTAGCCGGGGTGGCAAATAGAACCGATTTTGATTTAAACCAGCACAGCAAATTTTCAGGTCAGGATTTGAGTTATTACGATGACGAGAAAAAAAAAGAAATATTTCCCTTATGTCATTGAGCCAACAATGGGAATAGAAAGGGCGGT
>JAHIOY010000153.1 GCA_018894495.1 Patescibacteria group bacterium | reverse complement strand
TATGTCCGAGATATTTTCTCCTTGCGCAAGGTCTCGGCTTATTTCCTCGCGCTCGGCGTCGGTCATACGACGATACTTCCTTAGTAATTTTTGCATATGGGTGTATAATACACCCGTTGCGTTAAATTATTGAACCCAAGTTGATAATGGGCTCAGAAATTACGCGGTTGATAATTTAAAAAGATACAACGAACGTTTAGACCAGGGCGCGATTTTGGAAAATTTTGCTTTCACAGAATTGCTTAAAAATTTTGGAACCAATGTGCATTACTGGCGGACAATTAGAGGGCAGGAAGTGGATTTTGTTATTGAAAAGGAAAATAAACTCATTCCCATTGAGGTTAAATCTGTATTGTCAGAAGCTAAAATACCCGCCGGTATGAGAAGTTTTATTAATGATTACCATCCATCAAAAGCATACATCGTTAATCTAAAAGTAAAAGAAAAAGTAATTTTTGACGACGTTCCGGTTGAATTTATCTATCCTTTTGAATTGAGCAAGAACCTTGTTGATGTTTAACATCAACTAAAATAATGCTCGTAGAAATTAAAAAAAGTGAAATTTTTGGAAAGATTAAATCTCCGGCTTCAAAAAGTTGGACTCATCGGGCTTTGATTTTGGCTGCTTTGGCTAAGGGTAAAAGCAGAATTATTTCTCCTTTAAGTTGCGACGATACAGAAGCGACGATTGATTGTTTGCGAAAAATTGGCGTTAAAATTGAAAAGAAGAGAAATTTTTGGGAAGTTGAAGGTGGGGGTTTGACCCCGCCAAAAGAACCGCTTTTTTGCCGGGAATCAGGGACAACCTTGCGGCTGATGGCCGCTTTTTGCGCTTTAGTAAAAGGGAAATGCATTTTAACTGGCGAAAAATCGCTGCTCAAAAGACCAATTAAGCCCCTGCTTTCTGCCTTAAAAAATTTGGGGGTAAAATCCGCTTTAAGAAACAACTCCATTATTATTGAAAATAATCTTGCCCCGTTAGAGACGAAGTCTCTAATGGGGTTTATTGGTGGAAAAACGGAGTTAAGGGGTGATATTAGTTCTCAATTTGTTTCCGCCCTTTTACTAATCGCTCCTCTGGCTGAAAAAGGAGTTGAGATTGAATTGACTGCTCCTTTGGAATCAAAGCCCTATGTTTTAATGACGATTGAAGCCCAGAAAAAATTTGGAGTAAAAATAGATTATTCAAAGGACTTGAGAAGATTTTTGATAAAAAAACAGAATTATAAACCAACCGACTATATTGTTGAAGGCGATTGGTCTTCAGCCGCTCCTTTTTTGGCTGCTGGGCTTATCGGAGGAAAAGTTGAAGTTGAAAATCTAAATTCAAAAAGTTTGCAGGCAGATAGGGAAATCATTAAGGTCTTTAAAAAAATGAACAGAAGGGTTAAAATAAGAAGGAACTCGGTTTTGGCTGAAAAGCAAGTTTTTATTTCTGAATTCTCCGAATCAAGTTTTCCTTCCGAAAAATCGGAAGGAAGAATCCGAAATAAAGAATCAGAGTTAAAGCCGCTCAAATTTAATGTTAAGGATTGTCCGGATTTATTTCCCATAATTTGTATTTTAGCTGCAGTAACAAAAGGGAAAAGCGAAATTTCGGGCATTGAAAGATTGCGGCTTAAAGAATCAAATCGTCTTGAAGAAATGCGGCTGGGTTTAAATAAAATGGGAATTATGGCTTATTTAAATAAAAATCGTTTTTTTATTGAAGGAGGAAAACCAAGAGGAGGAATTATTGATTCCAAAGACCACCGAATTGCTATGGCTTTTGCCATTTTGGGTTTAGCGGCTGAAGGGAAAACAATTATCAAAAATGCGGAATGCGTTTCTAAATCCTTTCCTGGATTTTGGCAGGAATTGAAAAAATTATATGAACATAGAAGAACGAAAAATTTTTAGAAAAATAGAAAGTTTTTCTGGTTTGGAATCAAAAAGGGAAAAGGAACCTCCAAAAGGATTAGGTTCCTTAAAAGAAAAGATAACTGACTTAATTGAGAACTATTCGGCTAAAAAATTCTCTAAAGCAAAAAAAAGAAAAACCGAGAAAGTTAAAATACCTGAAGCAGAAATGTTTCAATATCCGAGTAAGGATTTCCGAGAATTGGACTGGTTCAAAAATCTTCCCGAAGATAAAAAGAAAGAGACCGAAACTGAAATTGCTCAGCGCATCCATTCTGAAACCCTAAAAAATCTTGACAAACATTACGGTAAATTTTTTAAGAAATTAGCTCCAGAAGTCCGCCAATTTTTTGAAAAAAATAGAGAGATAAAAAAAGATTCAAAGATACCCAAAGAAGAAAAAGCAAATTTCTTCAGAGAGCAGAGCAAAAAATTATCAGCTCAAGAAAAAGAGGGAATTCTAAAGGCAATCGGAGATTTTGAAGAAAAGTTTGGTCAGCTTCCTGGAGATACAGACACCTTAGAAGCAAATTGCACTAGCCATACTACTTTTGTTGGAAAGATATTTGAGTATTATGATTTTCAGGTAAGACCAATCCATATGCCAGACTATATTAGCTTAATGCTAAAAGCCGGTGGAAAATCCTATGTTTCTGATGTGGATTCTGAAGAACTTATTCCAATAAGAGATTACCGAGAGAAGATGAAAAAACTGGTTTACCGGGAGATAGAAAGCGTTAGTTATGGTGGCAGCGGTAGTTATGAAAGTATTGTCCACTTCAATTTCGGAAATTTATTAAAAGATTTTGGTAAATTCCCTGAAGCTGAAAGCCAATATAGAGAGGCAATAAGATTAGAACCAAATAATGTCATGGCGCATAACAATTTTGGAATTTTACTGTACAAGTTAGAAAAATTTCCCCAAGCAGAAAAGGAATATAGAGAAGCGCTAAAAATAAATCCAGACCTGACTGAAGCACATCTGAATTTAGCGATATTGTATTTAGCGATGGGACAGCTCGCCAAAGCTAAAGGAGAAGCCAGAGAGGGAATAAAGCTCCATAGGGCTCAAGGAAGAAACGAAAAAGCTGAACGATTGGAGAAGATTATGATAAGAGAGCTCGGAATTGATGAATGGTCAAAAGATTCTGATGCCAACTTCAAAAAGGAAGATAAAATACAGAGGACGGGCCTCTGATAGTTTATGGATAATAATTTTGGCAAAGATTTTAAAATCACCAGTTTTGGGGAGAGCCATGGAAGGTGTGTCGGCATAGTCGTTGACGGCTGCCCGGCTGGTTTGAAATTGGAAGAAAAAGAGATTCAAGAGGACTTAGATAAAAGAAAGCCAGGCCAAAGCGAAATCTCAACTCAAAGAAAGGAAGAAGATAAGGTTGAAATTTTATCAGGCATTTTAAACGGCTTTACAACCGGAGCGCCGATTTGCTTTTTGGTTTGGAATAAAGATGTAAAATCGGAATCCTACGAGGAAATAAAAAAGGGTTTAGTCAGGCCGGGCCACGTTGATTTTACGGCTTTTGTGAAATACGGCGGCTTTAACGATGGCCGGGGCGGGGGAAGATTTTCAGGAAGAATTACGGCTGGATTTGTTATGGCTGGAGCGGTAGCCAAAAAGTTGTTAAATTTGCTGAAAATAGAAATTTTAGCCCATACAATTGAAATCGGCGGAATTAGGGCTGAGAAAAAGAGTATTTCTGAAATTAGGAAAAATGTTTACCCCGTTAGAAAGGGCGGGCTTTCTAATGGGGTTTGTAAAAATGAAGTTAGGTGCGCTGATTTAAAAATGGCTGAAAAAATGGTTGAAGAAATTGAGAAAATGAGAAAAGAAGGGGACAGTATCGGCGGAATAATTGAGGGAATTGCCTTGAATTTGCCGGTTGGCTTGGGCGAGCCGATTTTTGGGACCTTAGACGGCGAAATTTCAAAAGCATTATTTGCCATCCCCGGAGTAAAAGGAGTTGAGTTTGGTTCTGGTTTTGGTTCGGCAAGAATCAAAGGTTCTCAAAACAATGATTTATTTATCATCAAAAATGGTAAAATTTTAACCGAGACAAATAATTCTGGCGGAATTTTAGGCGGAATAAGCAATGGTATGCCGCTTCTCGTTAGGGTAGCGATAAAACCAACTTCTTCAATTTCTAAACCTCAAATAACAGTCAATATCAAAAAAATGAAAATGGAGGAACTAAGAATTGAAGGAAGGCATGACCCCTGTATTGTGCCGAGAGCGGTGCCGGTTGTTGAGGCAATGTTAGCCATAACAATTTGCGATTTCGCGCTGCGAGCCCAATTAATTCCGAGAGTGATAAAATGAAAGGGAAAGAGCAAAAAACGAGGAATGACCGAGGTTAGACCTCAGTCATTCCCAAATTGGAATTTTTGGGGAAAAAAGAGAAAGAAGAAAAAGAAAAAAGTTAAATAATTTTATGTTCAATCCTGATGCGCTAAAAATTGAAAAAAAGCCTGAAATTCCTGAAATTAAAGAAAAGGGTTCTGTCTTTAACCCTGATGAACTCATAGCGGGACTTGCCAAAAATCCAAAAAATAAGGAAAAAGTTATAGATTTGTTTTATGGAACCCCTGAACGAAAAGGTTGGCTGGAGGAAGAAGAACCCACAGCCAGGCGGACATTGAATGAGATATTAGAATCTGGCAAAAAATTGCCCAAAGGAATAAAAGAAATACTTATATTGAAAGAGATTGAACTTATTGCTGGAATAAAAAGAATAAATAGCCGGGGAGATATTGAAAAAATAGACAAAGTTTATCCTGATATAGATGCAAATAAAATAGCAAAGGACTTAAAGATGTCCAGAAATGAGTTATATCCTGTTATCAACATTTTAATTCGTCCCACTGACATACAGAAAAGAGTTTTAAAGATGCTTTATGATACTGAAGAAGGAAAAAAGATTAGCATTTCTGGTATAATTAAAAGTTTGGATACGACGACGGGCAGTATGCCCTCTTTAGAAGTTTTAAGGTATATAGGTTTAGTAGAGTTAAATGAAAAAAAGGAAACAACAGTTGATGAAAAAAATAAAGAACAACTTAGAATAATTCATCCCGACATAGAAAAATGGTCTGTAAAACCTGTAAAAAAAGAAGTGACCGAAGAAAAGAAAAGGGCTAAGAAGGGGGAAAGGATAACTCAGGCAATTCAAATTATTGCCGAGAATATAAAAAAAACTGGTATAAATATGGAAAAAATTTCAGATAAGGATATTGAAAAACTCATAAAAGACCTATCTCGCCCAGATTTTAAATTGGGGGGAATTGACATTTCTGTTAATTATACTCATCATTTAAAACAGATACTTCTAAAAATACTTGAAAGAGGGAAGTTGATACCAGAGATTAAAAACTATATGTCGAAAAATACTTAAATTTATGCTAAACATAGAAAAAGGAATAGTAGTTCGCCTCAGTGAAGCAATAGAAATGACAAAGAGGCAAAAAAGAGAGAGGCAAAAAGGAGAGAAGGAATGACCGAGGGATAAGGAATGACCGAGGTTAGACCTCAGTCATTTCCAAAACTATGAAAAACTTAGAAAGAAAACTTGAACCAAAATTCGGAGAACAAGAAAAACCAAAAGAACCAAAAGAAGGAATTGCAAATACAGAGAAAAAAGCAAAAGAAGATTTGAAGAGTTTGGGTTTTATTAATGGGGAAGCTATAAAAGATTTAGAAAAATACCCGATCGGTAAAGTAAAAAAACGAATTGGACAGTTAAGGGCAGGGGAACTCAAATTTAGAAATCCGGTTGGAGCGATTGAAAAATTTCCTCCATTAATTAATTTTGACATTGGAGACATAAGAAAGAGAATAAATTTTTTAAAGACAATTGGTTTGAATTCACTTATGGGAATTTATGAAACAAAGTTTTGCGAAGAATTCCCTCAAATCTTTGACCGCGATATTCATACAATTACCTTTTCCTTTCAAATATTAAAAGAATTAGTTGAAAGGAGAGAAATGATTAAATTGCCATTTGAGGAAAAAATATCTTTTTCTAGAGAATTACTAAGCCAGAATCCTTATTTAACTTTTTCATTTTTAAAGGGAAAAAAGCCGATAAACTTTGAGGGGGTAAAAGAAGTTTTAGTTTCATTAGGAGATGTTAAAGAAGAAGAAAGAGAAAGAATAATTAAAGGAGTAAAGGAAAATTTGCCCGAAACCCTAGAAGGTCTTAAAGAAAGCAAAGATCCCTACAAAAACAAATTTTTGCTCAAATTAGCCAATCAATTGGAATTTTTAGAAGAAAATAAAAAATTAAATAAAAGCCAATGAAAAGTTATGCCTTAGCCGGGGTTAATCGGGAATTGAGGGAAAAAGCAAAAAGGTTTTTGCGGGATTTTGAAACGACTTTTAAATTCAGCAAATATGGAAAAATAATCAAGACCCCCTTTAATGCCCTGTATCCAATCGGAAAAAATATCTATCAAGTAAAGACATCGGATGGCGTGGGGACAAAAGCGCTTTTGGCTGACTTGGCAAAAAAGCATGACACAATTGGTATTGATGCCGTGGCAATGGTTGTTAATGATTGTCTTAGATGCGGGGCAAGACCAATAGCCCTGACCGATACAATTATTATTAAGAAATCCGAACCAAAATTATTAACCGAAATTCAAAAGGGACTGATGGCGGGCGCAAGAGAAGCCGAATGCCCGATTGTTGGCGGAGAAATAGCCGATGTCCCGGAACTTTTAAATACCGCTTACGATTTAATTTGCGATTGCGTTGGCGAAGTCAATAAAGAAAAAATAATTACCGGAGAAAAAATAAAGCAAGGCGATATTATTATTGGTTTTCGGAGTTCGGGAATTCATTCCAACGGCTTAACCCTGGCAAGGAAGGTCTTGTTTAAAAAATGGGGAGGAAAATACGAGACGTTTGCTAAAATAAAAGGATTTTCAAAGCCCTTAATTTACGAATGCTTAGAGCCGACAAAAATTTATGTTAAGCCATTTTTGAAAATTGCGGAAAAACACGATATTTTGGGGGCAATTCATATTACCGGCGACAGCTATTTGAAGTTTAGAAAACTCAGGGGGAACTTCGGCTTTGAATTTTTTAATTTTAAACCTCAGCCGATTTTTAAATTGATTCAAGAAACCGGAAATATATCTGATGAGGAAATGTTCAAAACCTTTAATATGGGATGGGGCTTCGCCATTATTGTTAAGAAAAATGACTCAGAAAAAATTTTAGGTTTTTCAAAAAAAATAAAAATAGACGCCGAAATAATCGGCGAGATAATAAAAGAAAAGAAAATCATCATCAATTACCAAAACAAAAAAATAATTTTATGACTTGTCTGTTTTTGCCGAGCTCCAGTCAATTTTAGACAGGGAGAGTTAATTTGACTTTTTAATTTTTAATTACTAATATTAAATATATGACCAACAGAGATATTTTAGTTAAAAGACGAGATGTTGAGAAAAGGGGAGGCGTGGTGATTTTAGATTTAGAGAAATATCAAAAGATTGGGGAGAAGTTAAGGGAATATGAAAAGAAGGAGAGATTATTAAAGAATCTTGAAAAATTTGAAAACTTGGCTAAATGGGGAAGAGATTTTGCTGGAAAGAAAAAAATTACCCAGAGACAGGTTATAGAGAATGATTAAAGTAGTTTTAGATACTAATGTTTTTATATCGGCTTTATTTTGGAAAGGCGTTCCTCACCAGATATTTAAAGAAGTTCTTCAAGGAACTGTTTTGAATTTTACTTCTCCTCAAATTTTACAAGAGCTTAGAGAAAAACTTTTAGAAAAATTTGATGTTTCTCTTGAAAAAGTAAAAGAATTTTTAGAAATTATAGTTTTCAATAGCCAAGTTGTTTATCCAAAAAATGAATTAAATATAGTAAAGAAAGACCATACTGATAATAAAATTATTGAGTGCGCAGTAGAGGCGAATGCCTCTCTTGTTGTTTCCGGAGATAAACACCTCTTAGAAATCAAAGAATATAAAGGAATAAAGATAGTTTCACCAAAGCAATTTTATGAAAATTCAGCGGATTGAAGTTGGTTTTAAAAATGGGATAAAAGACGCTCTCGGCGAAAAAATAAAAAAGCAAATCGTTGAAGATTTGAATTTGCCGGTTTTGAAGGTGAAGACGGTTGATGTTTATACAATTGAGGCGGATTTGGCTAAAAAAGAATTAAATTTTCTTGGCGAAAATCTTTTTATTGACCCAATAATCCAGGAATTTAGCTTACCCCCACACCTAATTAGGTGTGGGGGTTTAGCCAAAGATTTTGATTGGTCAATTGAGGTTGGTTTTAAGCCCGGGGTGACGGATAATGTTGGCAGGACGGCAAAAGAGGCAATTGAGGAACTTTTAAAAAGAAAAATAGAGGGGGAAATTTTTACTTCAAAAAAGTATTTATTTTACGGAAACCTTAAAAGAGAGGACTTGGAAAAAGTTGCTAAAAAAATTTTGGCTAATGAATTGATTCAAAGATGGCAAATTTTAAAAAAAGGAGAAGAAGAAAAGAGATTACCAATTCCCAAAGTCAAAATTCCCCATCGGCCAGAAATTAAACTTTTTAATCTCAATATTGCTGACGAGGACTTATTGAAAATTAGCGGTGAGAGAAAATTGGCTTTAAATCTTGAAGAGATGAAAGCCATCAAAAATTATTTTTTGAATCCCAAAGTAATGAAAGAGAGAAAGAAAATTGGTTTGTCAGAAAATCCAACCGATGCCGAATTGGAGGCAATTGCTCAAACCTGGTCAGAACACTGCAAGCACAAAATTTTTAATGGAAAAATAAAATATAAAGAAAGAGGAAAGGAAACCGAAATAAACGGTCTCTTTGAAACCTTTATTAAGGGCTCTACCCTAAAATTAAAAAAGAAATTAAAATGGCTCGTTTCTGTTTTTTGGGATAATTCAGGAGTGATGAAATTTAATCAGGATTGGCTTTTTTGTTTTAAATGCGAGACCCATAACAGCCCCTCAAACGAGGAGCCGTATGGCGGCGCTTTAACCGGCATTGTTGGCGTGTATCGCGACATAATGGGCACGGGAAGAGGAGGTCGGCTAATTTACGGAACTTACGGTTTTTGCGCGGGCAATCCTTTTTATAATGGCGAACTGCGACCGAAATTTCATCCCAAGCGGCTCTTGGAAGGGGTTAGAAGCGGAGTTCAAGATGGCGGAAATAAATCCGGGGTCCCGACTGTTTATGGAATTACTTTTTTTGACGATGGCTACATCGCCAAGCCGGCTATTTTTGTTTCAGCTGGCGGTTTGATTCCCCAAAAAATCAGGGACAGGAGAGGGACAGGAGAGGGACAGTCCCTCATTTTGGGTTATAAAAAAGAAGTCAAGCCGGGCGATTTAATTGTTATGGCTGGCGGAAGAGTGGGGCTTGACGGAATTCATGGCGCGACCGAATCATCGCTGGAAGCAGGCGAATGGATTACGGCCAGTCATGTTCAAATCGGCGACCCCTTCACCCAAAAAAAACTTCACGATTTTTTAATTGAAGCCCGGGATTTAGGGTTATTTAAAGCCATTACCGATAATGGGGCCGGCGGTCTTTCTTCTTCGGTTGGAGAAATGGCAAAATTTTCCAACGGATTTGAATTGTGGTTAGACAGAGTTCCTCTGAAATATGCGGGGCTTGACCCTTGGCAGATATTACTTTCTGAGTCCCAAGAAAGAATGACCTTAGCCGTCTCTCCCAAGAAAATAGCTCAATTTTTGGACTTAGCAAAAAGGCAGGGCGTTGAAGCAACGGTTATTGGAAAATTTACTAATTCCGGAAAATTTTATTCTACTTACGAAGGGAAAACCGTTACCTATTTAGTTCTGGATTTTATTCATGAGGGAGTTCCTCAAATGGAACTGGAAGGGGAGTGGTTAACGCCAAAAGAACGAGGGCTTTCTGAACCGAAAATTGAAGAAATAACCGACCATATATCATTTTTAAAAGAAATGCTTTCCAGGCCCAATATAAGTTCTAAAGAATACATTGTCAGACAATTTGACCACGAAGTAATGGCGACAGCTGTGATTAAGCATTTGGTCGGGAAAAAGAGCGATGCCTACAGCGATGCGGCAGTAATTTCGCCGATTTATGATTCAGAGGAGGGCCTGGCAATTTCAGCAGCCCTGAATCCAAAATACGGCAAAATCGATACTTACTGGATGACGGCTCTGGCAATTGACGAGGCAATCAGAAGGCTCATTGCGGTCGGCGGAAATTTAAAGCAGATTGCTTTTAATGACAATTTTTGTTGGCCAAGCCCATTGCCGAGCAAGGAAAACCCGGACGCAAAATATAAATTGGCTCAATTGGTCAGAGCAAATCAAGCCCTCCATAATTTCACTTTAGCTTTTAAAACACCCTGCATTTCGGGCAAGGACTCAATGTCAATGGATGGCTGGGTAAGAGATGGAGAGGGTAAAGAACATAGAATTTCGGCTTTGCCCACTCTCCAAATTTCAGCTGTTGGGAAAATAAAAGATGTTAGAAAATGTATAACTATGGATGTAAAAACACCCGAGGATTTAGTTTATATTTTAGGTATGACAAAAGATGAATTAGGCGGTTCAGAATATTACGAAACAAGGGGAGAAATTGGATTAAATGTGCCAAAGGTTGAGGCAAAAACCGCGGTTAAATTATACAATAATTTGAGTCGGGCAATTGAAGGTGGTTTAGTGAATTCTTGCCACGGAATTTATAAGGGCGGATTGGCAGTTGCCTTGGCTCAAATTTCTTTTGCCGGTGGTTATGGATTAGAAATTGATTTGGACAAAATCCCAACCGAAAATTTAAAGGGGATAGACCCCGTTAGAAACACGCCCAGCAGTCTGCAGCAGTTAGGTCGTGATATTATTCGTCTGGACAAAGGGGTTTCTAACGGGATAGACAAAATTTTGTATTCAGAGTCAGCGCATAGATTTTTGGTTACAATTTCTTCAGAGAATAAAAAGAAATTTGAAAAAAATTTAAAAGGAAATATTTTTGCCCAAATTGGCAAAGTTAGGAGAGATGAAAAATTTAGAATTATTTTCAAAGGAAAGCCGATAATTGAAGAAAATATCTTTGAATTGAAATCTGCCTGGCAAAGCCCTTTTAAAGATTTTTAAAAATAAATTTATGGCTTTCAATCCTGAAAAAATTAAGTCTGGC
>JAHIOY010000152.1 GCA_018894495.1 Patescibacteria group bacterium | reverse complement strand
ATTTCTTTTCCCCTTACTTCAGGTCTATCAAATTTTTCAAAACCAATTATTTTTACTAACCCTTCTTCGGGTTTTCGTTCTTTGAATTTCTTTATTTCTCTCTCCAATAATGCAAATTGATTTTCTAATTCAGGAATCTTAATAATTTCTCCTGGTTTATGTTTGATTATTCTATCCTTTAGTGGCCACAATAAAGTTGTTTGCGGCCTTAAACCTTTATAAAGCTTAATTTCAGAAGGCAGGCTCTTCTGATAGCCATACTTTTTTTCTAATTCTGCAATTTCTTGCGTTTCTGGCATTTCTTTTTTAATCAAG
Source organism: Patescibacteria group bacterium (assembly GCA_018894495.1). Lineage (GTDB taxonomy): Bacteria > Patescibacteriota > Minisyncoccia > Minisyncoccales > JAHIOY01 > JAHIOY01. The sequence goes on along the minus strand of JAHIOY010000152.1, from coordinate 1,800 downwards.
CCTCGAAAGGAATTCCATTCTGAAATTGCTTTATAAAAATACTCAAATTCCTTTTTTTCAAAATGGCATATTTTTATTTTAACAACTCCCTCGCTTCTTTTATTCTCGCCAAGGTTTTTTCTTTTCCTAAGATTTCGGCGATTTCAAAGGGGCCGGCTGAGGCTTTTTTGCCTGTTAAGGCAATTCGTAATGGCCATAAAAGCTCGCCCCTGCTTTTCATTTCTTCTGTTTTTAACATCAGGAGCTCGGTTAAATTCTCTTTATTCCACTCCCCGACCTCTATTTTAGACAATATTTTTTCTAATTGAGTAAGAGAGGCCCTAATTTCTTCATTTGTCATACTCCCCCACCTTAACAAATCTTTATTGTATTCCAACTCTTTTTTGAAGAAAAAATCAGTTAATTCAGAAATTTCCGACAATTTTTTTAGCCGTTCTTGATGGATTGAAATAATTTTTTTAATTCTATCAAGTTCAATTTTTTCCCCAGTTTCTTTTACAAGATATTTTTGGATAATTTCCCTCCCGAAATAACCAGTTAAATCCGGTACCCTTTCTTTTGTTTCAAAAATTGGTTCAATTAATCCCGACTCAATTAAATAAGGCAAACAAAGTTCGGTTAATTTTTCTACCGAACGCTGTCTAATATAAAATCCGTTTAAAAAGTCCAGTCGCTTAATGTTGAAAATTGCTCCTCCCTTTTGAACTTTTTCCAAAGAAAATTCTTTAATCAGAGAGGCCAAAGAATAAATTTCTCTTTCTGTCCCCGGATTCCAACCCAAAAAAGCGATGAGATTTACCAGTGCCTCGGGTAAATAGCCCATTTTTCGATACTCTAAAACTGAGGTGGCTCCATGTCTTTTTGACAATTTACTTCGGTCGGGTCCTAAAATCAAAGGCAAATGAGCGTATTCCGGCCGAGTGAAATCAAGCGCTTCTTGAATTAGAATTTGCTTTGGGGTATTGGAAATATGGTCTTCGCCCCTGATAACATGGCTGATTTTCATTTCAAAGTCGTCAATTACAACCGCAAAATTGTATAAAGGAGTGTAGCCCCCCACCACTTTTTGTAGGTCTTGGTGTTTATCTAAATTTTTTCCTTGAAAAGTGGTGAGGGGTTTAGCGATGGCAAAATCGCCAATTAAAGACGTCTCAAAGGCAATTTTTCCGCGAATTAAGTCATTAAATTCGAGCTTTTTAAAAGGGCATTTGAATCTGATGATTGATGGCTTTCCTTCGGCTAAATATTTTTTAACCGTCTCCGGAGGTAAATCTTTGCATTTTCCATTATAAATCGAGGGTTGACCAATTGACATTTGATATTGCCTTTGCTCTTCTAACTCCTCCTCCGAACAAAAACAGTAATAGGCCTTATTTTCCGATAATAACTTTTCTAAGTATTTTTTATAAATTTCCGTCCTTTCGCTTTGTCTATAAGGACCATAGTCTCCTATATAATTTTTCCTATAGTTTTGGATTTTGGATTTCAAGTTTCTAGAAAACTTTCGTTTTCTAGACAATGGATTTTGGATTTCCCCGATTTCTCTTTGAGAAATCGGGGCTGGCCCTTCATCCCATTCCATTCCCAACCATTTTAAATTTTCCAGAATGTCTTTTTCAAAACTGGAGTCCGACCTTTCAATGTCGGTGTCTTCAATCCTCAGTATAAAACTTCCCTGATGTTTTTTGGCAAAGAGACAATTAAAAAGAGCGGCTCTGGCTGTCCCGATATGAAAGGGCCCTGTTGGCGAGGGGGCAAGGCGAACCCTCACTTCCCCGGGTTTAATAAGCTTAAAATCTT
>JAHIOY010000151.1 GCA_018894495.1 Patescibacteria group bacterium | reverse complement strand
CCGATTGGCACAACTGCGCCAAAGGTCTGAATTTCTCGGATTATGGCTGCATTTTTCAACACGGGAAAAATAGGACATAATTCACTCACGGTCGTGAGTTGATTATGTCTTTGTTGGGGGATGCGTAATCTCAAAAAACTAAAAAGTTTTGAACGATTTTTGTTTTCAAGACTTAAAAAGATTTCTTTGCCCCAAGAAGCATCATAATCTTCTCTAAAGAGATAAATCTTTTCTTTTGGGTTGTAATTTTCTTTAAGTTCTCGGCACCTGATACACTTGCATTTCCATTTTTCTTTTTTCATATCCTCTTGAATGATTTGTCTTAAGTTAGAAATTTTGGCTCCGCCAGCAGCAACAGACGGAGAGGGAATATCTCTGGCTATTCTTTGGATTCTGACATAGGACGGGATTTTCTTTTTTATTTCTTTAATTAAGCCGAGCAATTTTTCTTTTGAATAAGGTTGGTATTTGCCTCGTTTCCACCAGCCATAAAGAGGCGCTTCTTTTAGGACAGCGCAGGGATAGATTTTTAAATAGTCGGGTCTAAAATCGGGATTTCTGAAAAGTTCCTCAAACATTTCCTCGTCTCTCTTTAAACACGACCCCGGTAAATCGGGCATCACTTGATACAAAACCTTAAAACCAGCATCTTTTAAAAGTTTCGTCGCTAAAATTGTTTCCTTCACTCTATGTCCTCGTAAATTTATTTTTAAAACATCATCATAAATTGATTGAACTCCCAACTCAACCATCGTTACTCCTAAGTCCCTCAATTTTTTTATTTCTTTTTCGTTAATAAAATCCGGCCTGGTTTCAATTGATATTCCAACAATTCTATGTTTCGCTTTCTCATTTTTTCTTTGCTCTTTTTTTAATATTTGGGATTTGGAATTTTGAATTTGTTTTGGATTTTGGATTTTGGATTTTGGATTTTCAGCACTATCAAAGTCATTACATGCTTCAAAACATCTCGTAATGAACCAAATTTGATAATCTCTTGGATAATAACTCCATGTTCCCCCAATAATTCTCATCTCAATTTTATCCGTCGGATGGCCTTCGTTTTCTAACATCTCAAGCCGTTTTTTAACCTGCAAATAAGGGTCGTAATTTAGGGATTTTGCCCTTTCTACTGCCGGCTCGCCGGACAAATAACTCTTGGGAATGCCTTTCTCAGTCGGGCAATAAATGCATTTTCCGGGGCAGGGATAGGGCTTTGTTAAAACCGAAATATTAACAATTCCAGAAAGAGAGCGAATCGGCCGAGTTCGCAACAATTTCTCTAAGATCGGTGATTTTTTCACCCTTTTATTCTTTACCAATTCGTGATAATCTTTTAAGAGTTGAATATTGCTCGGGCAGGGAATTTTATATTTTTTTGATATCTCTCTCTTAAACGAAGCTAAATCAACCGAGGTTTGAATTCGGCTTTTCAATAAGTCATTTATTACTTTCAGAGAAATCATGGAAAAAGAATATGCGGAATACCTACTTAAAAAGACCACAGACAATTATAACCTTATTGCCGAAGATTTTTCAAGAACCAGGGCTTTTATTCCAGAAGACATAAAAAAGTTAGGGGAGTATGCGATACCCGGCGAAAAAGTTTTGGACTCTGGCTGCGGAAGCGGCAGATTATTTGAGGTCTTAAAAGATCAAAGGGTAGATTATTTTGGGGTGGATATTTCGGAGAAACTAATTGAAATTGCCAAGAAAAATTATTTTGGGACAGACGCAAAATTTCAAGTTGCCGATTCGCTGAATTTGCCCTTTCCAGCAAACTTTTTTGGCGCAGTATATTCAATTTCGGTCTTGCATCATATTCCTTCCCGGGAGTTTCAGATTCAGTATTTAAAGGAGGCAAAAAGGGTTTTGAGGCCGGAAGGAATTTTGGTTTTAAGGGTCTGGGATTTCTGGAAAAGAAAACAGGGCTGGGAATTGATTTTAAAATACGGTTTATTTAAATTGACCAGAAAAAAGCATTTTGACTTTGGCGATATATTTTTGCCCTGGAAAAGTTCAGAAGGCAAGCTCTTGGTGGAACGTTATTTTCACTGCTTCACTAAAAAGGGCTTGGAAAATTTAGCAAAAGAAGCCGGCTTTAAAATAAAAAAAAGCTGGCGAGCGGGCAAAGGCAAGTTCAGCAATATCTATTTGATCGCTAAGTCCCTATAGTTTAACGGATAGAACAAAGGCCTCCGAAGCCTTAGATCGAGGTTCAATTCCTCGTAGGGACACCACATGTAATTGGTTAGATAGTACCGGCGCCTCTTGACAAAAATTTTTATTTCAATAAACTTTAAGACGAGGGGGGTGCGAGATTCATTCTCTAAGGACGCAGTTATTAACGAAGGAGGTTGAAAGGAGCTCCCTGGTTAGGTCCAAACCCAGCCTCGATGGTTAATGCCGAGTTTGTTAAGACTGAATCCCCCCTCACCAAAATAGGGAAGATTTACTTCTCTTTTTTTGTTTGCTAAAATAGTTATAATGAAGTTTACCCAATGGTTAAAGGTCGAAAAATTAATAATTAGCATATTTTTATATGCCAGAGGAAATCATTGAACAAGGAAAATTAATTGGCAAGGTTATTCACTACTTCTCAAAAATTGGGGTGGCGTTGATAGAAATTTCCGATGTTTTAAAGGCGGGCGAGACCATTAGAATTGTTGGCGGTAAAATTGATTTTAATCAAATCGTGGAATCAATGGAGGTTGACCATCAAAAAGTTCAGGAGGCGAAAACGGGTGATTCTGTTGGCTTAAAAGTGAGTCAAAAAGTAAGAGAAGGGTATAAAGTATATAAAGTTTAAATCCGAAGCACGAAATCCGAAATCCGAAACAAATTCCAAATTCAAAATTCAAATGTTCCAAACACGTGTTTTGAATTTTGGTCATTAGGATTTTGATATTGTTTCGAATTTCGATATTTGAATTTCGAATTTTAGTTATTCTATGGAAATTTCAATTATTTTTCAGTTGTTTTTGGCAACCCTTTTTGGGGCTTTGATTGGCTTTGAAAGAGAATGGAAAAGGAAGAAAGCCGGTCTCCAAACCTATAGTTTAGTTACCTTGGGTTCCTGCCTTTTTACCCTGCTTGCTTTTCAATTTTTTGATAATTTTTCAGGGAAAGGTATTAGCTTTGATCCTTCCAGGGTTATTCAGGCCGTAGCCACCGGCATCGGTTTTATTGGAGCCGGAGTCATTTTCTTCCGTGAAGATAGAGTTGAGGGCTTAACTACCGCCGCCGGTCTCTGGACAGCAGCGGCGATAGGAGTAGCGGTCGGAGCTAATTTTTATTTTTTAGCATTGGTCTCCACCTTTTTTGCAATTTTAATTTTAGCCGGCCTTGGCTTATTTGAAGAAAAAGTTATTAATAAAAAGCTAAAAGGAAGATAAAACTTTCAAGGGTAAGGATAAATTTTCAAATATGAGTGAAAAATCAAGGGCCCATATTTTTGTCTCTGGTTTAGTTCAGGGCATATTTTTCAGGGCCGAGACGCAAAAAATGGCTCGGGAATTAGGGGTCTTTGGTTGGGTTAGAAACACTAACAAGGGAAGAGTTGAGGCGATTTTTGAAGGCGAAAAAGAGAGGGTTGAAAAAATAATTGCCTGGGTAAAAACGGGGCCGCCGGGAGCAGTCGTTAAAAAAATTGATGTCGTCTGGGAGGACCATAAAGGGGAATTCAAAAATTTTGAAATTAAGTGAAAAATTTCAATTAAATTTTTATGAGAAGACTTGAAAGAGGGCCAAAGCCAAAAATTGAAATAAGAAAAGAAAAAGAGGGAAAGCCAGAGAAAATGACTAAAGAAGTGCCCGAAAAAAGAAAAGAGAGTTATAGAGAAATCATTTCTGGAAAACTTCGAAAATTAACGGAAATGATTGAAAAGGCGACTTTAGAGAGAATGCTGATAAATCCTGATGCTCCGGCTACTGAGAAAGATTTTGATAAGTTAGATAGACGACTTACTGGCGAAGCGGAAATTTTAGCCAAGAGATATAAGATGGGGGATGAAATTGATGAGAGTGGAGAGATAATAAAAAAGGGCGATGAAAAAATATTGGAAACAATTGGTTATGATTATGATGAGAAAAAGAAATATGAAGGAGCAAGAAAGGGAGATTTAAATCTTTATGAAAGAAATGCTCTCTTTAAAATGTGGAACTTGCCAGCTGAGGAAAAAGATATTGAGGAATTTAAAAAGAAGATAAGAGGGGAAATTGACAAATTAGCTGAGACAAAAAAAATTAAAAAGGAAGAAATAGAAAAGGCAGTTCACTTTGAGGAAATAGATTATAAGGGCAGCACCAAAGAGGAGCTTTTATTTTTAGAATACGCAACTCACTTTGATTTAAATCGTCTTGAAATAAATAAAAAGGGCGAGATAGAACTTCCGCCATTTCTCTTTTTGGAATCACCGAAGGCAGAATGGCTAAAGACCGCTTTTGCTATTGGACTTCCTACCCTTTTACTTTTTTCTGCATATAGTGGTCCGGGAATGGGAAAAGAAAAACCTGTTTCCATTAAAGAACTAAAAGAAAATCCAGACTTATTGGATAAAGTATATAAAGAGGAAATCCTCAAACTTATTGCTCATGAGGGAGACGCTACTGTCGAACTAGTTTCGCCAGGTAAATCTTACATGGGTGATTTGGACAGAGCGAACAGACTATTCAAAGAAGGCAAAATAAACGAAGAAACCAGAGACAAATTTGAACGATTTTTACGTGAAGATGCTGAACTACGTTCAGATAACACGATTACTCCAATTAAATTACGATTCATGGGCGATGCTCCTTATCTTCAGGTGGATTATACGGGACAAGGGGTAGCGCCGGAATACCTTGAGGAAATGAATAAAATTGGATTACATATAGATGCTAAAAATTCAAACATCCCCCTGTCCTTTTATTTGAAACACCGAAATGAAGTTGATAAAATCATATCTAAGCATTACAAAATCTACCCCGGGCAGATGAATAAAATGGATACTCTAATAAAAATAGATGAGATTACAGAAAAAAGGAAAGATATGCCGATTTTATCTTGGAAAGATTTTTCAGTTGGCAAGGATACATCTGAAAATATTAAGAAAATAAATGATTACAGAGAATTGCTTAAAGAAGGAAAGACCGAAGCCGTTCTCTCGTATGGCCCAAATTTTACAGATGCCATAGATAAATTGTTTCAAAAGGAAGGATATGACGATGATAAATTGAAAGAAATTGCAGAAAAAAATCCCAAGGAAGTAATAGGTGTTATCGCTGAGATTATTGAAAAAAATGTAAAATACGATGTAGAAGCGGCGGTGAATCTAGAGGCGGGAGGGGGAATGATTGTACGGTTTGGAGAAGCGCCTTCAGACGATAGATACCTTACGAAGATATTAGAGAGTGGCGGGGTGTGTGAGGATATTTCCAATGTGGTAACGGCTACCGTTGAATATATGAAATCTAAGGGGGTATTACCACAAAACTTATTGGTTACTATAGCTTCAAGCAGATTTATGAACCACGCATTTAATTCGGTGCTTACAGTAGATTCTTCCGGGAAATTAGTTTCTACCTATATTGACGTAACTCGGTTCGATCCGAAAAAAGAAAAGGCAGAAAAAATAGACCCAGAATTAATAAAAGAAAGAGAAAATTACATCAAATCCCACGGATGGACGGTTGATGATGATTATTTTTACGATTTATCTGCGGTTGATTATTATCATCAACTCGGCCTAAGCAAAGAAAAGATAAAGAAAATTATGACAGCTCGTTTCTCGGAATACGCAAAACTAATCCAAGATATTACAACTTATGACCCATGGCTCCACAAAAAAGAAAGAGAAATAAAAATAGAAAAGGGAAAATAAATGATAAAGAATGAAAAGTTTTACATTGGAATTGATTTGGGAGGTAAAGATAAGGAAACAACCGGGCTTTGCATTTTGGCTGAAAAAGGAAACGTTGAATGCGAGATGGTAAAAGGAAAAGATGTTTTGAAAAAAGGGGCTTTGTTTTAGGCATAAATTTAATTGAGGTTTTTCCAACCCTCGTTCAGAAACTCTGCGGCAAAAATTTTACCGGGCATGGATGGAAAGAGACCGGTTGAAATATAGACGTTTAATCACAAATGTTTTTGAAAAAAATTAAAAATTTAGTTGAGCTCGCTTTAAAAGAAGACATTGGT
>JAHIOY010000016.1 GCA_018894495.1 Patescibacteria group bacterium | reverse complement strand
TGACCCCTCTTTTATTTTTGCTAATGATTTTCATACTTTGATGTAATTGTTCCCGGCAATCGCACTTGAGGGACAAGAAGGTGTCGCCGGTTAAGCATTGGGAGTGGATTCTGACTAACGTCGGCGCATTTTTTTTGGACTCCATTAGTAAAACCGAATGTTCTCTATTATCCATTATTGTTTTATAAATTATGATTTTGAAAATTCCGTAATTTGTCGGCAATAGCGACTCGGCAACTCTTATAATACTTTTTAGCGGCCCCTCTTTTTCAAGCGGATTTTTTTCAAGCCATTTGAGCAGTTCTTTTATTAAAACGATTTTTAAATTAAATTTTTGAGCAATTTTGAGCAGGTCTGGGAGTTTTGCCATTTTGCCGTCATCTCTGATAATTTCGCAGAGCACGCCGGCCGGAAAAAATCCGGCCAATTTGCAAAGCGCGACCGCGGCTTCAGTATGACCTTGTCTTTTTGCCAAGCCCTCGGTTTCGGCAATTAAGGGGAAAATATGGCCCGGTCTCGCCAAATCCGATGGCTTTGCTTTTGGTTCAGCTAAAATTTTGATTGTTTTGCTGCGGTCATAAGCCGAGATGCCGGTTGATATGCATTTGGAGGCATTGACCGAGAGGCCGAAATTAACTTTGGTCTTTTCAGTATTAAACAAACCATTAACCATTAGCGGCAGATGAAGATTTAAGGCCTGATTTTTACTAATGGCCACGCAGACCAAGCCCCCTCCTTGTTTAATTAAAAAATTTACTTTTTTCGCCGTTGCCAATTTTGCCGGAAAGAAAAAATCGCCTTCATTTTCTCTAAAAGGACTATCAACAATTATGAGCATTTTGCCATTTTTGATTTCTTTCATCGCTTCCGGGATAGAACAAAATTTCATATTTTAGATAAAACTTCAATCATTTTAAGCGCGGTCAGAGCGCCCTCCCTGCCCTTGTTTTCTCCTTTTCCAGTCGCTCTTTCTTGCGCGTCTTTAATGTTATAAACCGAGAGAACTTCAAAGATTATTGGAATTTCGTATTTAAGCGAGAGCCGCATAATCGCCCGGGCGCATTCGTTAGAGATTTGCTCAAAATGATAGGTTTTTCCTTTCAAGATAGCGCCAAAGGTGATGATGGCATCGTATTTTCTTTTTTTGGCTAATTTTTTGACAATTAAAGGTATTTCAAAGGCGCCCGGCGCCCTGAATACGTTTATTTGATTTTCTTTAAGCCCTTTCTTTTTTAGGGTTTCTAAACAATTTTTTTCCAACTGCTCAGTAATTTCTGGACGGAAGGAACTGCTGACAATGGCTATTTGGATTTGAGTTGGACGTCGCACGTCTGGTCGCACGTCCAATAATTTTTTTAGATATTTGGCGAGTATATCAACTTCAATATTTAATTTGTCTCCAATTTTAGCTCGGGAGAGATTGGTTTTCTGCCAAGTCAAGGGTATTATTCCGACGGTAAAAAAATCGCGACCAACATCAATAATGGTTAAAGAAATGCCGTTTAGTGCCACGGACCCCTTTTTAACCAAATATTTATTTAATTTTTGGGGCAGACCGATTTTTAAAATTCTGCTGTTTCCTTCTTTTTTGATTTCTTTGAGGATGCCTATTCCATCTATATGACCCTGAACAAAATGCCCGGAAAGAAAACTGTTGCTTTTTAGGGGAAGTTCTAAATTGACGAAGTCATTTATTTTTATGTCTGAAAAATTCGTTCTTTTTTTTGTCTCGGGCATAATTTCCAGACAAAAGGAATCTTTGGCTTGTTTTTTGATCACGGTTAAACAAACCCCGTTTAGAGCGGCGCTCATTCCTTTTTTAAGTTGTTTAAGAAAACCGGGGGGAGCCGAAATCGTCCAAACCGCATTTTTTAGTTTTTTTATTTTTCCCGAGTGAGTAATTATGCCGGTGAACATAAATAAAAAACCCCTTCCTAAGGGGGTCATTAATAATTTTAGGCAAAAATTAGCGCTTTCCTCCTTTCATCCCGACTATACGGTCGGCTTTGGAATTTCACCAAATCTTCCCCGCCCTTTCTAAACCCTCAAACCTGATTTTGTTTTTGATATTTTCTCTAATTCTTGACAAACAATTTAGATTTGAAAATCTTAGAAAGGGCGGGGTCGTGGGCTTTACCACCGATTGGGATTTACACCCAACCCCCGAAGGAATTATTATATGATATTCCGAAGTAAGGACAATGTCAAGAGTTGCGGGTAATGGTTGCTAATTTACAAATTTTTGATAAAATATAACTGTTGACAATGTTTCTCTTTTTGCCGAAGTAGTTCAATGGCAGAACACTACTTTCGTAAAGTAGGAATGTGGGTTCGATTCCCACCTTCGGCTCCAAAATTTTCTGATTTTTAGGGGGATTCTTTTAATTTTTTCAAAATTAAAAAATTTATTCTTTTAATTTTGAAAAAATTAAAAAATTCATTCTTTTTGTTGCCGCTGGATTGACAAATTCCTTTTAAGGATTAATATAAAAGTATGCTAATATAAATGACAGACTTTTGTTGAAAGTCTGTCATTAGAAATTATGGAAATAGAAGAAATAAAGAAAATAATTGTTGACCAGAAAGAAGAAATAGAGGAGCTTTTTCAAAAAGAAAAAATAATTGAAAGAGAATTAGACCCTCAAAGATTGAAAAGATTTTTGAAGTACCCCAATATCTTGGTCATTTCCGGCGTTAGAAGGAGTGGAAAATCAGTTTTGGCTTTGTTGCTTTTGAAAGAAGAAAAATACGGTTACATCAATTTTGACGACGAAAGGTTAGTGAATTTTACTAAAAATGATTTAAATAAACTCCTTCAGGCGTTTTATGAGCTTTATGGCGAAAATCTGGAATATTTTATTTTTGACGAAATCCAAAACATAGAAAATTGGGAACTTTTTATCACGAGATTGAGAAGAACAAAAAAGATCATTATTACCGGCAGTAATGCGAAACTTTTATCGAGCGAACTTTCAACCCATTTAACCGGCAGATATGTAGATTTTACTTTATATCCTTTTTCCTTTAGGGAATATTTAAAATTTCAAAACGTAATTTTAAAAAAAGAAGATTTTTATTCAACAAAAAAAATTTCTCAGATTAAAAGATTGCTAAAAGAATACATAGCATTGGGAGGGTTTCCTGAGGTTTTTAAATTTGGTAAAACAATCATTAAAAGAATCTACGGAGATATTGTGAATAAAGATATTCTCTTCCGCTATAAAATAAAAAATAAAAGCGCTTTTAGGGAATTAGCAAAATATTTGGTTTCTAATTTTGGCCAAAAAATAAGTTATTCAAAATTAAAAAACATTTTCGCCATCAAAAATGTTCATACCATTAAAAATTATGTTGAATATTTATCCTCGGTTTTTTTAGTTTTTGTTTTAGACAAATTTTTTTATAAACTAAAACAGCAATTTATTGCTCCCAAAAAAATTTATGTTGTTGATACGGGACTAATAATTTCTTTAGCATTTCAATTTTCAGAGAATACGGGGAGATTGATAGAGAATGTTGTCTTGAGCGAAATTTTACGAAAAAAAGCTTATCTTGATGAAGAATTAGAGATTTATTATTGGCAGGATTATTTTGGCAAAGAAGTAGATTTTGTTTTGAAGAAAAATAGAAAAATAATCCAACTTATTCAAGTTTGCGTCAATATAAGCGATTTGGCCGTCAAAAAAAGAGAAATTAATTCTTTAATTAAAGCAAGTGAACAATTAAAATGCAATAATCTTTTGGTTATTACTTCTGATTATGAAGGTCAAGAGAAAGTTAAAAACAAAAAAATAAATTTTATTCCTTTATGGAAATGGTTGATTACTTATTGATAGTAAAAGTTCAGGGATATTTTTTATCGCACATAGGCAAAATTTCCTTCGGAAATTTTGCGCTATTTGTCTAAATTTTTGACAGAGTCAAAAATTTAGACGCTTTATAGGAATTTCAATCAAAGATTGAAATTCCTATACAATAAAATAAAAATAAAGCAGGGGATAGCCGATGGCCAAGCAGACAAAACCGATGATTGCGGCAAAAATCATCAAACCAAAAAGGCGAAATTTTTTTTCTTCCTTCAACTCGGTCCCCGGAGATAAACTGAGAAGCCAAATAAATAACATTAAAGAAAAATAAAAGAGAAACAAGCCAAAAACAAATACCGATTTATCCTTGATAAAAAGGGCATAAATGGAAAAAAATAAACCAGCCAAAATGAGCGCAAAAGTGACGAAAAATTGTTTCATTATCTCATTTAATATAACATAACTACAAAAAAAATGGCAATAGAGACCCCTATATTTGCCAAAAATTTTATTTTTGATAAAATAAAGACACAAAAGAAAAATAATCGGAATGGTTGAGGTCTAACCTCAACCATTTCCAGTCTAAAAATCAATCTTTATTGATTTTTAACGAAAAACCTATAAAGGTCTATCAGAGGCTTAGCCTCTGTAAAGTTATCAGAGGCTAAGCCTCTGTAACATCTAAAAAAAGAAAATGGGACAAAAGCAAAAGAAACAAAAATCTTTTACCCTCATTGAACTGTTAGTAGTCATTGCCACAATTGCTCTTTTGTCAAGTATTGTTTTGGTAACTTTAAAAGGAGCCAGAGAAAGGGCTCAGTTGGCAAAAACTGCTCAATGGGCAAGAAGTGTCTTTGCTCAATTAGGAGCAGATGCGGTTTTAGTAATGAATTTCAATGACTGCGATACCGCTGGCACCATTGCCACCGACCTTTCATAATATGGTAATAATGGGACACTTCTTCCCGCAGCCAGTCCACCAACTTGCACCGATGGAGTTCCAGGATTTACAGGAAAGGCTTTGAGTTTTAATGGCAGCAATCAGTATGTTGATGCGGGGAATGCGGCGAGTTTGAGAGTGGAATTGGGAAGTTTTACCATTGAAGTGTGGATTAAACCATCGTCAAATATCCCATTAAACGAAAGATTTACCATCCTTGCATTTGGTGGGCCTGGTATCCTTGGAGGGTTTATGGATTTGCCAGATGACAATGGAGTGGAAGGATACCGTTTTTGGAATTTTCCTGGAGGATACAAGTATATTCCTCCAGGAAACTTAATTTCATTAGATTGGACGCATTTTGTTGTAGGATGGAATAAACCAGCAACCACTTTAACCATTTATATAAACGGTGTTGCGAAACAATCTTGGACACTTGCTTCTGTTGACACATCAACGGAGCCCCTCAAAATAGGAAAACGGACGGAGGGAATGTACTTCAACGGCTCCATCGACGAAGTCCGCATCTACAGCCAAGCGTTAACCGCAATGGAAATCCAAAAACACTATGCCGAGGGATTGGGAAAGCACCAAGTAATAGTTAAAAGTTCAAAGTGCAAAGTTAAAAGTTGCAGTTATTAGTTTAAAGTTAATGAGGCGAGTAAAAACTTTTAACTTTGGACTGTAATTTTGAACTTTGCACTTTCCAGTTTCTCGAAAACTTTCGTTTTCGAGACAATAACTTTTAACTATTTAACAGATGGCAACGTTTGACGTTGCCAGTTGCCCTTTTTTAAAATTTTTGCTAATCTTTAAGTACAATTAAAACAATGCTTGCCTTAGAGAACCAAATTAAAAATTTACAATTTAAACTCCATCGTTTGATGGACTATCTTTGACATTGAAAAAAAGAGAAAGAAATTAAAGGACTTAGAGATTGAAATTCAAAAACCGAATTTTTGGCAAGACCCCGCAGGCAAAGAAAGGGCGATAAAAATCAGTCAGGAAACCAGCAGGATTCAAAAAGAAGTCCGGGACATTGAGGACTTAGAAACCGAATTGGAGTTATTAAAGGAATTGGGCGGAGAAAAAGAAATTGCCGAATACGACAAAAAATTAAGAGAGAAAGAATTTCAAATTTTTCTTTCCGGTAAATACGCTCAAGGAAACGCAATTTTATCAATTTTTGCCGGAGCCGGCGGTCAGGACTCTCAGGATTGGGCAACTCTTCTCTTGCGAATGTACGAAAGATATTGCCAGAGAAAAGGATTCAAATTCCAAATTTTGCATCAGTCATTTGGCGAAGCCGGGGGGCCCGAAGGCCGTCTCGGAATAAAATCAGGAGTCATAGAAATTAAAGGAAACTATGCCTACGGATTTTTAAAGGGCGAAAACGGCGTTCACCGATTAGTCAGAATTTCTCCTTTTTCTTCCAAATCGCTCCGTCATACTTCATTTACCCTGGTTGAGGTTTTGCCAGAAATTTCAAAAAGCGAGGAGTCGGAAATTAAAATTGGAGCCGGAGATATAAAAACCGAGACATTTCGGTCTTCGGGTCCCGGCGGACAATATGTCAACAAAAGGGAATCAGCGATTCGCATCACTCATTTGCCGACCGGAATTCAGGTCTCCTGCCAAAACGAGCGTCTCCAGGGCCAAAACCGGGAGAGGGCGATGAAGATTTTATTTGCAAAACTTTATCAATTAAGACAGGAACAAAAATTAAAGGAATTGAAAGAAATAAAAGGGGAGAGGGTTTCAGCCAGTTGGGGCAATCAAATCAGGTCTTATGTTCTTCAGCCCTATCGTCTAGTAAAGGATTTGAGGACCGGGATTGAAACGTCGGACGTAGAAAAGGTCTTAGACGGGGACTTGGATAAATTTATTGAAGCTGAAATAAAAATAAACCCTACGAATTACTAATCAGTACGAATATACGAATTCGTAGATTCGTAAATATTCGTAATTCGTAGGGGCAGTAAATTATGATTTCCTTTAAAGAAGTATCAAAAACTTTTTTTACTCGCGCCGGGCATAAACAAATAATTGCCTTAAACGGCGTTTCTTTTGAGATTAAACCGGCCGAGTTTGTTAGTATTGTTGGAAAGTCCGGCGCTGGAAAGACGACTTTGTTAAAATTAATTTTAGCCGAAGAGCGGCCAACCCGGGGAGAGATTTTTTTCAATGGCGATAATCTCGGTAAAATAAAAACGGCTAAACTTCCGAGAATTCGCCGAAAAATAGGAACTGTTTTTCAGGATTATAAATTGCTTCCTTCAAAGACGGCTTATGAAAACATTGCCTATATTTTGGAAGCCGTTGGCGCGGAGGAAAACGAGATTTTAAGAAATGTGCCTGAGGTTTTAGGAATCGTTGGTTTGGAGTCGCGGGCTCAAAATTTTCCAGAAGAGCTTTCAGCCGGCGAACGTCAAAGAATAGCCATTGCCAGAGCCCTTATCCATCGTCCAAAAGTTATTTTGGCCGATGAGCCAACCGGAAATTTAGACCCTTATTGCGCTTTAGATATAATTAAACTTTTATTGAAGATAAACGAGATTGGCACGACCGTTATTTTATCTACCCACGATAAAGAAATAATTAATCGGTTAGGGAAAAGAGTGCTCACCCTGGAGCAAGGAGCGCTCGTTAGAGATGAAGAAAGAGGCCACTTTATATTGTAGATTCAATTAATATGCTCACTTCACTAAAAAGAATAATTTATTTTGGCTGGAAAGATTTTTACAGCAGTCTCGGGCTTTCCCTGGCTACCTGCTTTATTTTAGTAATAGTTATTTTTTTAATCACCTCCCTTTTTCTTTTAAAAGGCCTTTCCGAGCATTTAATAGCTTCGGTGCGAGAAAAAGCCGATATCACCATTTTTTTAAAAGGGGACTCATCAGAAGAAGATATTTTAAAACTCAAAGAAGAATTAGTTAAAATGCCGGAAGTAAAGGAAGTAGAGTATGTTTCAAAGGAGCAGGCGCTTGAAAAATTCACCAAAGAACATAAGGACGAGCCAGAGATAATGAGGGCATTGGGTTTGTTTGATAATCCCCTTTGGTCTTCCCTGAACATTAAAGCGTTTGAGGCCGCTCAATACCCATCCTTAGTCAGTTTTTTAGAAAACTCCTCGCCTTCTAATTTAATAGCGGAAGTTGATTACCCTCAAAGAAAATTGCTCATTGAACAGATTTTCGGAATAACCGAAATGGTAAAAAGGGCCGGAATTATTATTAGTTTTATTTTGGCAGTAATTGCCATTTTGGTTGCCTTTAATACCGTCAGATTGGCAATTTACAACTCGCGGGAAGAAATTAAAATTCAACGTCTGGTCGGCGCCTCCAACTGGTTTATCCGAGGACCCTTTATCGTTCAAGGGGCGATTGCCGGATTTTTTTCGGTTGTCTTTTCTCTTTTTATGATTTTGGGAATTATTTATTTCCTGGGGCCGAAAATCGGTTTTTTCCTTTCCGGCTTTAACCTCCTAAGTTATTTTCTCGCCAATCTCGGCACCATTGCTTTAATCCAATTAGCAACCGGCGTGGGCATAGGAGTAATCTCCAGCTATATCGCCACCCGAAAGTATTTAGATGTTTAATGCGGGGTCGTCTAATGGTAGGACTATAGCCCCTGGAGCTATGTATGTTGGTTCAACTCCAACCCCCGCAGCCAATTTGTAAGGTTTGCGTTTCCCAGCGCCGAGCGAGAGAGTTGTTCTATTTATTTAGTCCTACAAAAGGACTGGCTTGTCCCCAATAAGTTGGCGTTTTTCCGTCCCATTTTTCTATCCAGCGCAACTCTACCACTTTAGGGTTGGCCATTAACGCTTGAGCCTCAATTTGAATGGCTTTGGCCTTGCCCTCGGCCTCGGAAATTTTTTGCTCTTTTTCAATTCTTATTCTTTCCAAATCCCTTTCTGCTTTCAATTTAAGCTGTTCAGCGGTAACCTTAGCTTCAATCGCGATATTAAACGCTTCCGAAAAAGAAAAGTCAATAATGTTAAACCCGTCAACTATAATGTAGTTTTCCAGCAATCTTTTTGAAAGATTCTCCTTGATTTGTTCTTTAACTTCTTCTCTCCTTGTAATCAATTCCTCTGCGGTAAATTTCGCGATTGTGGCCTTAACTGCTTCTTGAATAGATGGAGCGATAATGCGAATGTTGTAGTTTTTTCCCACCTCTTGCCAAAGATTATTTACTGAATCGGGAGCAGGATGATAGTTTAAGGCGATTTTGGATGTTACCATCTGTAAGTCCTTAGAGGATGCGCTGGCCGGAATTTCATCCTTTTGAGTCTTTACATCCATTTTCACTACCCCGTGAACAAAGGGTATTTTAAAGTAAAGTCCTTCTCCAAAAATTTTATCTTGGACTGCTCCAAATTGAAGAAGCACTCCCCGCTCTCCGGCTCCAATAGTGCCAAAACTGCCAAAAATAATCATCAGGGCAGTCAGTCCGATAATCGCATAAGACGCATAAGAAGCAATTTTTTTAATTTTTATCTCCATTTCTTCGTTTGTCTGGTTCATATCTAAGTTCTTCAAAATTTAATTATTATTTTTTTCGACCTTTGATGGCATTGAAAAATTTTACAATTTCGCTTGTCAAAAATCTACTACGGGGCTTGATGAATAACTCTTTGAGGAAATGGAATTTCTATTCCTTCTTTATCAAAAGCAATCTTTAGTCGTTTGCGAAGCTCGCCGGTAACTCCCCATTGCATGATTGGCTTTGTCTCGCCAAGAATTTTTATAATGATGGCTGAATCGGCAAAATCATTTACTCGCAGAAATTGAGGCGGCTTCAAGATATGCTCTTTCCAATTCGGATCTTCGGCAATCTCCTTTCCAACTCTATTGACAACCTCAATCACTTTTTCCAAATCCGAATTATAAGCAATGCCGATATCTAGATTAACTCTGGCAAATTGTTTTGACAGATTTGACACCTTTTTGATTTCTCCGTGAGGAACATGGTGCACAATTCCGTCAAGATCTCGCAGGGTTGTCATTCGCACGCTGATGTCTTCAACC
>JAHIOY010000150.1 GCA_018894495.1 Patescibacteria group bacterium | reverse complement strand
TTTGATGATTGCTTTCACTTTTGGACTTGCAATATCAACTTTATAAAATTTTGATTTGGAATTGAGATTTTTTTTATTTCCTGTTACTAAATTGTCAACCACAACTACTTTATGACCTGCTTTAATATAGGCGTCTTGAATGTGGGAACCGATAAATCCGGCGCCGCCGGTGATTAGGATCTTCATAAAAAAAATAGTTTAAAAATTATTCCTTATTTTGCAAATTCATATAATAATTATACTCCTCCTCTGACATCGGTCCCAATTCTTTCAAAGTATCTATTGCACCAGCATCCTGCCATAAATCATCCAAAAATTCATCAACAGAAGTAAATGATTTTTTGCTATTCTTGGCGTCTTTTATTGCTTCTCTCAACTCTTGGGCTTTGTGCGGCCTAAAACCATTAGTATCTCTTTTTTCTAAGAATTTAGTATTTTTCATTACCTGAAAAGTTAAAAATTATCTAATTTAAGTGTATTGTATTTTTATTAACTTATCAATACATCAACTTTTCACCCAAACAACATCCAAATCTTTTTGTTTATATTCTGGATCAAATGAAAAAGTTTCTTCTTTGGATAATGAAAAATTTTGATTAGCTTTTCTAATTGCCGTTTCCATTGCTCGCTCAAATTCCCCACCACTGCGATTAGTTCTCATGGCCTTATTTTGAGAAACAGCGATTATATCAATATCATTATCTTTTGCAAAAGTTTCTAATTGCCCCAGTAAACTATTGAAAAGTTGTCGTTCATCCACAGCGTAGAGATAAGTGCTGGAGGGATCAAAAGCCGCAGTTAAAATCTTCTTACCCTGATCTTCATAATGATGCAGTAAAACTACCCCTTGGCATATTTTGGTTTCTTTATCTCGCAAAACCATTTGAAAATAATTAGGTAAATTCCACTGGGATTCCTGCTCTGGTCTGCCTGCTTTTTTTGCCTTCATTGGATTATCACCAGCTACGCAAACTCCGCCCACTCCTCGAGCATGAGCAGAAGTATGATTTTTCGTAATAAAACATTCTAATTGCTTTTGTTTTTTATCTCGCTTCTCTTCTTCTTTTGGCTGATATTTAGCTAATTCCTGATCAATAATAGATAACTCATCTTCAAATACTGATTGAAATGCCTGGACTAGGTAGCGCGAAAATAGTTCTTCATCATATTCACCCTGTTCTGAAAAAGATTCTCTTGCTTGTAATAATTCCTGTAAATTCAATTCGCCAAGGTGAATATTCTCTGGCTCAATCTCTTGGCCAACAATATCCTGCAAGGCCTTAAAGCTCTTTTCTCTTTGCGAACGAAGTTGGCCATAAAAGGCCTTTGTTCTTTTTTTAGCAGAGGTTGTCCGTTTTTGTTCTAAACCCCCAGAAAAGGTCTCGTACAAATGCGCTATTCTTTTAATTTGCTCTAAACTATAATCTTTTCCAGTTTTGCCTTTTAGAGTCCTTCCGAGTTGCGTTAGAAATCCCTCTGTTAAACCTAATTTACTAATCTGGGCTTTGTCTAATTTTTCTTGAGCTATTCTTTTTTGTTCTGAATTTTTCTTTTCTTGATAATATGCAGGTAACAATTCTGAAATTTCTTGATTATTTTGAGCTTCGCTTGCTATTCTTCGTTCTACTTCTTTCAAGTGGTCTGCAAAGAATTCCCGCAGTTCTAACAAATAAGCGTAATCAGGATTTTTTGCCTGCTCTGTCTGGGCTCGTGTGCCCTCAAGATAGGCCTTAATATCTTCAAATTCTGCAAACTGATAACCAATTAGAATTTCTTTAAGATCTTCTGGATTTTGTCTACCAGCCAGCCCTTCCAAAAGCAGGCCATAAATCTTTTCTTCTCGAGTTTTAAATACTTGTTTATTTTGACATTCAGCAATTTTCTCATCAATATCCTTATCCAAAATTTCAAACATTTTTTCTTTATCAAAATTAACTTTCGCAAACTTCTGCTGAATTTCCGCAATCGGCTTTTCTAAACGAGCCAAGCTCGACTCATCCTTCTCTTGTCCCGGTTTTAATTCCATTTCCACGCCTTCCCGCAAATCAATCTCATAAACATCTTTGATTTCAAATTTCTCTAAATCTCCGGAACGATCCGGGCAACTCTCATTATTTTCATAATCAGTCCGGCTTTCAGCATGATTAGGATAAACCGCTCGGATTAAATCTTGATAATATTCTTGTTTGGAAATTTCTGAACTTTGCGGTTCATTAGATATTAAACTTTCTGTTTGACTTCTTATCTTTTCAATAAAACCAGCTAACTGAACCTCATCACCTTCTTGTTTAAATTTACGATATTGGTTATAAATCTTCTCCGAAGCTAAAGCTAAATTTTGTTTGTATGTTAACAAAAAATATTTATTTTCTAACAATCTTAACACGGACTCGGGTATGACATCAAGATTAGTAAGAATAGGCAATAGTTTCTCTTGCTTAATG
>JAHIOY010000149.1 GCA_018894495.1 Patescibacteria group bacterium | reverse complement strand
ATAGACACGGGAGGAAAGATGTTGTTGTAGAGCCAAACAAAATAACGATTTTTTATGACGCGACTTTAGAGAAAATTACCGGTATTTCTTTTGAGGAAACAATGGTTCAAGAAGATTTTACTTTTGCTGATTTTTTACATTCTCTTTTTGTTTCCTATCCGGAAATTCCCAAAAGAATGCCGCCAGGTAAGTTAGGATTTTGGTTAAATGGTAGGAGACCACAAACTTTCGATGTCATCGGAGACGGAGATAGAGTAGAATTGGTAGTAATGGATAAGCAAATTGAACTTACTAAAGAACAAATTAAGGATGTTCGCAGTCAAGTTGAAGCTGAGCTTTTTGGTTTCATTGAAAAATATAAAGTTGATATTACCTTAAAGAAGATTAAAGAGGTTATTTTAAATGAAAGTAATTTTAGAGATTTTCATTCGGTTATTGACGTTTTTTCTAAAAAAATTGAAGACTTAGAGGAATCTAATCAGGTTCTAAATATTTTAATGAAAGCTTGGGATTATTTTCCTCACAAATCTTTGGATGATCACTGCCCCCTCGAGAAACTTTCTCAATTTCAGGAAAATAATCCGTATCGTCAGGGTTCAGGATAAGGAATTAAATCTTTTTTATGTCAATGACGCGTTTTCTACGATCGTAGAAAACGCGCTACGATAGATTGAAAATATTAGGAAATAGATGACTTTTTTTGGTATAATAAATCAATATGGAAAAGGGAATTGTTTTAAAAGTTAAAAATTTAAATGTGGATTTAGGGAAAGAGAGGATTTTGGAGAATTTGTCTTTTGAAGTTAGAGAAGGAGATGTCTTGACAATTTTAGGACCGAATGGGGCGGGAAAGACGGTTTTGTTAAAAACCTTGCTGGGAATTTTGCCTTATGAAGGAGAAATAAAATGGATGCCTCAAATCAAAATTGGTTATGTTCCTCAGAGATTGCCTTTTATAAAAGATGTTCCCCTCAGTGTTAAAGAGTTTTTTGATTTGAAAAATGTTTCTGAAAAAGAAATCAAGGAGATTTTAAACTCAATTGGTTTAAAAGAGGAAATTTTAGAAAAGAAAATCGGAGATTTGTCTTCGGGTCAATTTCAGAGGATTTTGGTTGGCTGGGCATTGGCTTCAAATCCCCGGGTCTTGCTTTTTGATGAGCCAATGACCGGAATTGATATAGGCGGACAGGAGTCCATTTATGAGCTTTTAGCGAAATTAAAAAAAGAAAGGGACTTGACTATTTTGTTGGTGACCCACGATTTGAGCATTGTTTATAAATTAGCTACCGATTGTCTTTGTCTGAATAAAAAAATGTTATGTTACAGCATTCCAAAGGATTTAACAACGGAGCGTCTTTCCCAGCTTTATGGCGGAGAAATAAAATTTTACGAGCACAAACATGACTAGCCAATTTGTTTTAAGTTTAATTTCCGGAATTTTTATTGGCGGAGCGGCGGGCTACTTGGGGTCCCTAATGCTGACTAAAAGAATGGCTTTAGTCGGCGATGCTTTGGGTCATGTTGCTTTGCCCGGAATGGGCTTGGCTCTGCTTTTTGGTTTTGATGTTTCTTTCGGCGCTTTTGTCTTTTTGCTTTTAGGGATTTTTTTAATTTGGCTATTTGAAATAAAAACCTCTTTGCCAATGGAGGCATTGGTTGGCATTATTTTTGTCGCTTCCCTGGCAATCGGATTTTTGATTGTGCCCGAACTAGAATTGCTGGAAGCTTTGTTTGGAGATATTTCAAAGGTCTCCTTCGGGATGGCTCTAATTTCAGCCGTTTTTTCTATTCTGATATTTTTGACAGTAAACCGTATTTATCCCAAGATGATTTTGGCTAACATCTCCGATGACTTAGCCAAAAGCGAAGGAATAAAAATTAAAAAGCAAAATTTTATTTATTTGCTTTCAATTGCGGCAATCGTTGCTTTGGGAGTGAAAATTGTCGGCGCTCTTTTAGTTGGAGCGTTAGTCATTATTCCAGCGGCCACGGCCAGAAATTTAAGCAAGAATTTAAAAGAATATTCTTTGGGAAGCGCAGTTCTCGGCATTTTAAGCTGCTTTTTCGGCATTTTACTTTTTAGGTTCGCGGGATTTCCAGTCGGTCCTGCGATTATTCTAACCTCAACCTTCTTTTTCCTAATTTCCTTAATT
>JAHIOY010000148.1 GCA_018894495.1 Patescibacteria group bacterium | reverse complement strand
GTTTGAAAACCGGCTTCGCCGGTCTGTTCGTCTATTATTAAATAGAGAAATGGGATTTTATTCTCTTTAAATTTTTTTTCAACAAACTCTTTTAAAACCGCATCGCAGCCGCAGGGAAACGAAGAAATTTCAACCGCCCCCGAAATTTGAACGTTTTTTGATTTGGAAATTTCACAAAGCGCCTCAATTTTTTCCATTATTTCTTTTCCAAATTCCCAATGGAAGTTCGGCCAATCTAATTTTTGATTTTTGTCCGCCAGCTGGCGGATTGACATTTGACATTTTAATGGGACTTCGTCAATAAATATTGGTTGGGTTCCCAGTTTTTCCAGTTTATCCTTTATCCCCAAATTAACATAATCATCATATAAATTGTAAGGATGGGAGACTAAGACGATCTTTTGTTTTTCTGACTGAATTTTTTTAAAAAATTCCTGTTTTTCTTTTTCCTTTAATTCTTCTTCTTTGGAAAAAGCGATTTGAACTGCCTTTTTTATTTCCTTTTTATTTTTATTTAATTTTCTGCCCAATCTCTTAATGGTTATTTCAAATTTTTCCCTCCTTTCATCAAAGGTTTCGGTTAAAATTGGGGCTTTTGTCAAAATTTTTGCCAAATCCGGCAAAGCAAAAAATTTTGGGCAGTATTCTAATTTTTCTCCGTTGGTTTTTAGACGGGGCGCAAAAATTAAATCGCATTTCCCTTCCAGCCACAAAAGATGGCCAAAAAAGACCTTAACTGAAAAACAATTCTCCGGGTCAGACGCATTTACCCCCATTTCCACAATTTCTTTATTGGTATTTGGAGACAATAAGACCTCAAATCCCAATGCCTCAAAAAAACTCTCCCAAAAAATGGGCCTTTTCCAATAAACTAATGCTCTCGGAATACCAATAATCATAACCCTACGAATTTACGAATTTTTACGAATATACGAATATACGAATATTAAAATAGGGCGCCTTGCTTTGATAAATTTTTTTGTTCGCCCTTTGAAAAAATTCTGACTTTGCCGTAGACGCCATCATAGCCCGGCTCAATAAAAACTTTTCCTTCCCTTACTTTTATTATTCCTTCGGCAATCTCCGGCAAAGTAACGGCTTCCAAGTCCTGACGAGGGACATCAAGCAAAACCTTGAATTCATTGCCAAATTTCTCAATTAAATTTTTATATTCTTTATCAACTCCAATTGTCCCCACGCCCCGTCCTATCGCCTCGGCGATTATTTCTTCCAAGGGAACTAAACTTTTAAAAGGAATGGCGTTTTCTGGTTTAAATCCTTCAGGTCTGTCGGCTAATTGCTCTACTCTATTTAAAACGCCGATTGTTAAGGGTTTTCCGCAATTGGGGCAGATATTATTGTATTTTTTTGATTCGGCCGGCGAGAGAGAAATTCCGCAAGGCCGATGGCCGTCATAATGGTATTTTCCTTCTTCGGGAAAAAATTCAAGAGTGTAAATTAATCGCAAATTTACGGAGTTTGCGGAGGTCCGACCTCCGCGTTTTATACCGTTAATGATGGATTGATAATTTAATTCATTGCCTTCAAAAACATTTGCTTCCCGACCCAGCTTGGCTGGGCTGTGCGCATCTGAATTGCTGATTAAAGTAATTTTACGACCATCTGGCATTTGCCAGAGCATTTTAGGGTCTGCTGATAATCCCGTTTCGCCGGCAAAAATGTATTTTGAGTATTCTTCAAAGCATTCTTGAAGGGAGTCAAAACCTGACTTAGAACCGAACAAAGAAAACCACGGAGTCATTAAATGCGCGGGGACAATTAAACAATCTTCTGAAATATTCAAAACAATTTTTGCCAATTCTTTGGCGTCTAATCCCAAAATCGGCCGGCCGTCGGATTTTAAATTTCCGATACAGCCCAAATAGGCATTAACTTTTTCAACAATTTCAAAAGAGGGAGAAAAAACTATAATATGAATTTTTCTGACCCGGTTTTTTTTAGAGTAGATACAACTTATTTCGGTGGTAAGGATAAAGCGCGTTTCATCTTTTGAATTTAGAATTTGGAATTTGGAATTTGTTTCGAATTTCGAATTTCGAATTTCGGATTTTAATCTATATAGTCCTGGCTCGGCCGGTTCCAGTTTCTCTTTTAGTTCTTTGAACCATTCCGGGTGTGTAAAATCGCCCGCGCCTAAAACCTTGATTCCTTTAATTTTCGCCCATTTGTCAAAATTTTCCAAATCCGACTTGGGTGAAGTGGCTCTGGAATATTTAGAATGTAAATGAAAATCCGCGATAAATTTCATATCCTAACCCTTTTCCCTGAGCAATTTTATTCCAATGCCTGCTAATTGAGTCCCGCCGAAAATTAATAGTCCGGCAAAAACTGACCAACTGAGCAAGTTAAAAAGTTTTGGCACGGAATTAGCAGGAAGCATTGCTTTTAATTGCTCTCCGAGCAGTTCTTTCATTTTTTCCTCCACCTGCGCCTCTAATCCCGGCGCTTTTTTCTGACTAACCGCTTTTTTCTCCTCTATCTTAAAAATCTCTGGCGCCTGACTTTTGTTGTTAAAGATATTATAGGAAGAATACAGTCCCCAGAATATAATTCCAATTCCAACAAAGAGCAACGCCCAACCAACAAGATTTTGAAATTTTTTATTCATTTTTGACAGGGGTCAGACCCCCTAGAAATTATAAGGGGTCAGACCCCTATAGAACTCTCCTGTTTAGGGAGTCGGTTGAGGTCTAACCTCAACGTTCCATTTATTTTTCATAAAGGGAAGATTTTTTGATGATGATTTTATAGATGTTTTCAAGGAAATCGCCGCCGGCATAACCAATGATAAAAGCCAAAGCCGGGGTAAAGGTTCCAAAAAGAGTAAAGCCCGTTTCTTTGATTGTCATTGCTGATAAAAAGCCAACAATTCCAGAAATAAAAATCATTGCCAGAAAATAATTCAATTCAAACTTGACGTTTTTATAGGCAAATTGATGTTTAATAAACCCAACTAATCCCCTAATTGCTCCTCCTCCAAAACCAGCGATTAAAATTGAAAAATAATCCATAAGCGCTTCGCTAAGTTAAAAGTTAAAAGTTAAAAATGAAAAACAACAACTAAAAAGTAAAAATTATTTTTTGCCCTTGGCAGTTTATCTATAAATTTTACCGAACTCAGGATAAAGTGATAATCCTTGCCTTAATTCCCTTTTTAAATTTTTCTTTGTCGTTTTTCATTTTTCACTTTTCATTTTCATTCAGTCTTTTGTTATTTTTCCCTCTCTGTCTATCTCACCTGCCAATATCCGGCTGTCGGAAATCGGTTTTCCGTCTTCAGCTAAGACAAAATTTATTTTAATGATTTTGAGCGGTTTTTTGCCTGTCTTTTCCCTTTCCTCGTTGAGCAAGATTGCGGTTTTATAGGTTTCCGGAGAAACAATAATATAATCAAACTCATTTTTTAGGGCGGGACCAAATTTATCTTCAATCTTGACGAGCTTCGGATTGATTGAAAATTTCTTTTTAATAAACTCCTTTAGTTCTTTTTTTCTTTCTTTAAAGTCCTTTACTTTTCTTTTCTTATGTTTTTGGGCCAGCTCGTCCGAGGTCAGTCCAATAAAAACTTCGCCTAATTCAAATGCCTTTTTAAATAAAGCCAAATGGCCTTTATGCAGGGTTTCAAAGGTCCCGCCTATGACCACTCTTTTTTTAAGAACCTTTGCCATAAATTATTCCAAGACCGTTCCTTCAAATTTTCCTCCACTCATAATATTTTTTAGGTTGTTCAAATCATCTCCACCGACTACAATTACTTTTATATTTTTTCGCTTTGCTAATTTAGCCGCCACCGGGTCAACCGGCACATGGAGCCCGGGAATCCATTTTTTGGGAATTAAATCTAAATAACTGTTCCAGAAAATTTTTTCAATCGGCTTTGCTTCGGGATATTTTTGAAAGTCGGCTGTATAGACATAATCGGCTTTGCTTAAATTTATAACCGATTTTATTTTAAAATCAGCGGCTATCTGAACCGCAACGTAATCGGTTGACCAGCCGGGCCTCCAGCCGGAGGCAACTATTATTGAGTATCTGCCGAAATTTGTGATTTTATAACGATTATCAAAAACGATAGGATTTGCATTTCTCTTTAAAATCGTCCTTACTAAATGAGCATTAAGACGGGTGGCGTGAATGCCGAGCCAGTCCTTGTCTTCATTTGAAACCTGAGTTATCTTAGAAGCCGCCTCTTGATACTTTCTGGTTATAGCTCCCCCTCCGGCGACAATAATAAATTTATTTCTTTTTTTAATTTCCTTTTTTATAAAAAGATAAAAATTTCTAAGAAAGGCGATGTTCATGCCCTCAGGGAAAGCAATTGAACCGCCCAAAGAAATCACAAATTTTTTACCATCACTCATAGTGTTCTACTATCATAACATTTTGAAAAAGATGAGACAATGGGGTAAAATGAGGCATGATAAAAATTTTCCGAAAGACAATTGAAGGGCAAAAAAGGGGAAGAAGAATTGGCTTCCCAACCCTGAATTTTAATTTAAAAAAGGGTGATAAAATTAAAAGAGGCGTCTGGCTTGTAAAGTTAAAGGCCGAGGGAAAATCGTATTTCGGCGCCGCCAATGTCGGACGAGCAAAAACTTTTGGCGATAAAGAAGAAAAAATTGAGGTTCATTTATTTACTAAACCGGCTGGCGACATAAAAAAAACTGAAATTTATTTTTTGAGATATTTAAGAAAAACAAAAAAATTCAAAACAATTGAGGAATTAAAAAAACAAATAAAAAAAGACATTAAAAAAGGGAAATCCTTTTTGATGTCGGACGTCGCACCTGACGTCGCACGTCACGTCGCACGTCCATAATTAGACGGGAGAGAGAATTCTTTCTCCTTTTTTAACTAAAATTGGCTTTCTAATTTTCTCTAAGGCGATTTCAGCCGCTTTTTTGCCGGACAAAAGCATTGCTCCGAAAGTGGGGCCCATTCGCGGCAAGCCAAAAACAGTCGCC
>JAHIOY010000147.1 GCA_018894495.1 Patescibacteria group bacterium | reverse complement strand
ATATCGTCAATTTAAATATCGCCTCGCCTCTTTTGAAACAAGCGGCTATTTTGGAAGGAAAGCCCCTTTATATTAGAAGCGAAACAGATAGAATTTTATTTCAAATTAAAACTCTCCGCGAATACGAGGATTATTTGCATTAGTGTTTTGAAAATTCCAGTTTTTTCAGATATTTTTTATCATAAAAAAATCAGTGATTTAGGAATTCAAATTAGTCCTGAGGCACCTTTAAATTTAGAGCAAAAACTTTTTAAAGGACTTGCTCCTTTGGGGCCTGCTCCTTTAATGAGAGCCGTTCCTTGGGTTATTATTACAGAACTTGAAGTTACCGATGTTGAACTTACTTCCTGGCTGAATTCAATGTGCGAAACAGTGGAACCAGAAGCTAAAACACCCAAACCAGAGATACTTCCAATGGGGCAAAAATCGCCTTCAGTAGAAGTTCCTTCAAAAAATTCTGTTCCCTGTCCATTTAAAAATTTTCAAATTAAATTTGAAAAAGGTAAATTTCTCATCTCTGCCCATATTTTAAAACCCATTGAGGCAGATATAACAATTCTTGCCAAATTTTCAAAAAAAGAGAACGTAGATATTATTGATGATTTGGAATTTGAGAAAGCCTACATTGGCAACCTCCCTTTGCCAAAAAATATTGCAGAAATGATTGAAAAGGAAATTAAGTTGAAAATAATTCCATATCTTAATAAATATGTGAATAGGGAAATTTTAAGAATTGATTTTCTTGAAATTTTAGAGGGCAAAGCAATTTTTAAAGGAGAGGCTGAAATATTTTTAGAGGGAAAACCCAGCCGACCAGGAAGAGGGGGTTGTTCCAAAAATGAAGATTGCGGCCAAGTTATTTGCCGGCAAGGGGAGGATAATACATGCTTTGAGATAAAAGATATTTGCGAATTAGGAAAATGCGTTTCCACGGTCAATCAGGGGTTTCCAGGTTTTTTGTGCCAAGAAGATGGGACATGTAAAGACACCTGCGGAAATGGAATTTGTCAGCCAATTGAGGAATTACACTGCCCTCAAGATTGTGTTAAAAAGGAAGAGCCAAAGGAAGAACCAGCAGAAACTGAATGTGAACAATGGCGTAAAGAATGCTCGGAAGAAGGAGAAAATCTTTGTGGCCCCTGTGGATGCAAGAGCTGTTGCTCAGGATTAGTAAAGCGTGATGTTACATATCCATACAGAAATAAAAATAATGAAGTATTTTGCTTAGAAGAAATGATAGTTCATACTTGTGTTAAATGTGGAGATAAAATCTGTGGCAAGGGTGAAGACTGGTGTATTTGTCCTGAAGATTGCCAAAAACCTAACTCCGAAGATTTACAAATTTTTATAATGCCAGAATAGGTTTCCTTTTTTCGGTTTTTGGAGTAAGGATATAGTATTTGAATAATTAAACCTTTGGAATCCAGCTGATTAAATTTTCCTTAATCTCAAATTTCCCCGCGACAAATTTTTCAATTACCCAGATGTTGGTCTTACAATGATTTGTGATTTCAGAGACAGTTACTTGCGATTTTTTTGGCGCCAAAGCCATATAGGGCAAAATTTGGTCCGCTAAATGTTTGTCTAAACAGGCCTGGGACTTTTCTTCTTTTAATAATTCCAAAGCCGCTTCCTTGCCGACATCTTCGGCTCTTTTTCCTAATTTGCCTAAATTGTCAGCGCCGATTACCGTGTTTTTAAATTCGGCAATTAAGCAAATTTGGCTTCCCGGAGATTGAGTTTGCTCGTATTCAACCCTTTCTTCAATTGGCAATTTTAACTTTCCAAAGACCTCTCTTACTCCCATAATTTGTCTCTCAGCCACCTTTTTATTTTTTAAGATATTTGCGGCGCCAGAAATCACTAAAATTTTTTCTAACTTCCCTCTTTCAATTAAATTTAATGAATTTAAATGATACGCCTTAATTCGGCGATCGCCTTGTTCAGGCGTATTATCAATTTTTGTTATGGGAAAAATTTTTACATTAATTTTCGCTCCGCCTTCAGGATAATACCCTCTTTTTAATATATTTATTTCAATCGGCGGAGGTCCGACCTCCGCCATTTTTTCTAAAACTTTCAAAAAGACATAACGAAAATGGTCAATGGTCGGCGAAAAAAAGGTATCAGTCGCTCCTCCTTCAAAAGAAATTTCAATTGGTTTTGGAGCGAACAAAGCCGGCGGAATTAGAGTTTGTAAAACCAGGGTAATACTTCCAGCAGTTGGGATTTTTACAGAGACTCGGTCTCTGTAAGTTTCTCCGGGGAAAAATTTAATTTCTTCTGAGCCAAGTTCGTCTCCCTCCAAGGCACCCGAACAAAGTTGAGCCAATGCCCGCATTCCCAAAAGATGCTGGGTCATTAAACCCGGCTTCGGCCGATTTTTGCGGATGTTAAAAATACAGCAGGGCTTTTTAGTTATAACTGAAAGAGCAAGAGCGGTGCGAACGATTTGGCCCCCGCCTTCAAGATAGCCGCCGTCGAGTGTAATCATAAATTAATGATTGCGTTTAAAATTAGTTCAGTGATATCAATTTGGGGAATTTTTGGCTGTTCAATGGTGTTGGTTAAATAAACTTGAGCGAAATTTTTTCTGATTTTTTCAATACCTTCTTCTAAAAGAGCATGGGTGAGCAGGCAGACAACTTTTTTTGCCCCGTATTTTTTAACCAACTCGCCGGCTTTTAGCAGGGTTCCGCCGGTTCCTATCAGGTCATCAATCAAGCCAACTGTTTTTCCCTTTATTGAATTTATTATTTTTTCTGAAAGTCTAAGTTCAACTCGGTAAGAATTTTCCCTGACCTTATTAAAACCCTCAACCTTAAATCTTCTTTGGCCTCCTTTATCGGTGGCTAAAAATAAAATATTTTTGCCAAAATCCTGCCTGGCTTTAGCCATTAAAATCGGGGTGGCTGAAACATTTACGAGCGGATAATTTTTTATCCAATCCCTTTCGGTAAAATGGGGCTCAACAATGTAAATCCTTTTTACTTTATAATGATTAACTAATTTGTGAATTAAATTTTCGGCCACATTTGTCTCTCCTTGTTCAAAAATTTTATCTTGCCTTCCATAAGGGAAATAAGTAAAAAATAATTCTGGTTTTATATCGTTGTCTTTCAAAATTTGCAGGAGTAATTCCAATTCAACTAATCCCTCGTTTGGTTTTGGCGCCCCGGAATGCAGAACAATCACTCTTTTTTCCTTCATTTCTTTAACTTTTGACAATCTGACATAAATTTCTCCATCAGGAAAATACCTTTTATTTTCCCGATTTAAATCCGGCAAAATAATTTTTAATTCTTTATTTTTTATTTTTTTGGCAAAATGTTCAGCCGCCGAAGTTGGAATAAGATAGGTTTTCATAAATTGTTTTAATGCTTCATTTTAGAACAATAACCTCCCAAAAGCAACAAAAAGCAGCCGGCATCTTGACAAAGGTTCTTGGGGGGGTATGCTAGAAATAGCAAGAATAAAAAATATCTCTGGAGGAATAAAATTCTTACCAGTGAACTAAGAGAATTTTAGAACTTCAGAGAAAAAAACAATATGAAACTTAAAAAAGTTATCTTAATGGTTAGTTTGGTAGCGGTTTTTGGATTGGGATTTATGTTTAATACTTCAACCGCTCAAGCCCAGACCACTATGGTTGAACTTCAGGCTTTAATTGCCAATCTTCAAGTCCAGATTGCCCAACTTCAAAAGCAATTGGTTGAGCTTCAAAAAGCTCCGGCTGTTTGGTGCTACGATTTTAATATCACTCTAAAATATGGAGATACTGGAGAGGAAGTTAAAGCCCTGCAGACGGCTTTTTTAAAGCAAGGATTTTTAAGCGATAAAGAAATTGCCGCTGAATCTGATTATTTCGGTGAATCAATGGCTGCTGCTGTCGTTGATTTTCAACTGAAATATAAGGATGAAATCTCAAAATACGCTGGTTATTCAATTCGGGCCAGTGGTGTTTTTGGCAAAGGAACGAGGACAAAATTGAATGAGATTTATGGCTGCGGAGTTGTCCAACCAATCTGTACACAAAGAGATGAGTCTTGTTGCTTGGGAGATCGCTGTTCAATCGCTGAAATTCTTTGTCCCACAGGAACAACGCCTGTGTTTAAAGGATGTGATGTAAATTGTAAACCTCGAAAGGAGTGTCAACCATCTACGCCTTCCATCACCATCCTTTCTCCCAATGGCGGGGAGCAATTTAATCAAGGAACAGCTCTCGCAATAAAATGGAGCTTAGGAGGAATAAATCCTATAAATATTGATCTTTTGGATTATGGAAGAAAACAAGAAGACGGATCAACTCCTTTTGTATTAAATATCGCCCACAATAATCCATCTCTAAAAGGGGCGCTAGTCTGGAATATTCCTTCAGATTGGCCTACGGGAAATCTCTATAAGATAAGAATCTCGGAGAATACCAAGGCAGGCGCTCAAGACGAAAGCGACAATTATTTCAGTATTGTAACTTGTGTCCGAGAAACAACTAAAGCAGGTGTTACTTGCGGCGGTTATTTCTACGAAGACTATTGCGAAAACCTCTCCGACGGAACAGGATATGCGAATAAAAGAAAGTGTAATGCTTCAACAGGAACTGATTGTTCGTCATTGGTTAATGTAGATAGAACTTATTGCCCATATGGTTGTCAAAATGGTGTTTGTAAGTCAGTTCCTTCCATCACCGTCGCCGTCCTCTCGCCCAATGGCGGGGAGCAGTGGCAAGTTGGAAAAACGTATAGTGTCACATGGAAATCAAGCGGGTTAGAACAAATAAATATTAATCTTTTAAGCGCAGATCCCGTTAATGAAGGATCCTATAGGGTGGCCAGATTAATTTCCAATCTAAGCGCTTCAATTGGAAATTATTCTTGGGCTGTGCCTGAGAAGACGGAATGTTTATCATTGCCT
>JAHIOY010000146.1 GCA_018894495.1 Patescibacteria group bacterium | reverse complement strand
TCACATATTAGAAAGTACAATTGGTATTAGATTAGATGAATCGTCGGAAAAGGTGGCGCTTTTAGAAAAATACAAAAAACTTGCTCCGCGCGCGGCGCTTGAAAGTTTAAGGGGTGATAATTCTTTCCAAGCCAAGAATCTAGCCGATGAGGTATATGGAAAAGACAAGACACAGCGAGGGGATCTAAGATTAGGAGATGTATACGATGCATACCAAGAAAGCACAAAACAATTACCTTCTGAAAAAAATGAAAAGAGTTAGAAAAATTGTTTGTTTTGGCGGCGGAAATGCTATGCCAAAAGCGGTTTTGGAAGTTCTTAAAAATTATCCCGTTAAAATCACTTCGGTTAGTTCAATGTTTGACAGTGGCGGTTCAAGCGGTAAATTAAGAAAGGACTTCAATGTTTTACCTCCCGGCGATATCCGGCGCCATATTTTAGCTCTATCCGAAGCGCCAAACTGGAAAAAGGACTTATGGAAATGGAGATTCAACTCTTTTGGAGATGTTGAGGTCAAACCTCAACCGAGTCAAGATCGGCATCAAGGTCATAATTTTGGGAATGTATTTTTGGCTGGATTAGAATATGTCTTAAAAGATTATCGCCAGGTCTTGGAAATTGCTGATGATTTTATGGAAGTTAAACATCAGGTCTTGCCGGTAACGATTGATAAAACTCAATTGGCGGCTAAACTTGAAAACGGAGAAGTTATTGAAGGCGAAGACGAGATTGATGTTCCCAAAAAACACGAGCCAAATTTGAAAATTAAAAAATTATTTTTGAAGCCGCAGGCAAAAATTTTTCCTGAAACAAAAAAAGCAATTTTAGAAGCGGACCTAATTACTCTTGGTCCCGGCGACCTTTATTCAAGCATCATTGCCTGTTTTTTGCCAGAAGGAGTAAAAGAAGCCCTGAGAAAAACAAAAGCAAGAAAAATTTTCATCTGCCCGGCAATGACGAAACTCGGCGAGACAAAAGATTTTTCTGTCTCAGATTTTGCGCGGGAGGTTGAAAAATATTTGGGTTTTCCGCTCGACTATGTAATTTACAATACCGAAATTCCTGCTCAAAAACGGCTCAAAGAATACAAAAAGAAGGAACCCTTATTTTTGGGCTTAGTGAAAATTGACGAAAATTTAGATAAGAAAAAATTTATTGGCAAAAATATCTTAGTTAAATCTGGCCCAATAGTTTACGATTCCAAAAAGGTCGCAAAATTTATTTTGAGTTTTATTTAATTTTAAATTTTTAATTGTGATTTTTAATTTTTCATTTTTAACTTTAAACTTAGCGAAGCGCTTATGCAAGCCGTAATCTTAGCCGCCGGCAAATCATCAAGATTTTGGCCACTGAATGAGCAGCACAAATCCCTTTTAAAAATAATGGGCCGGCCTTTGATTTGGTGGACAATTGATGGATTAAGAAAAGCGGGAATTAAAAATATCATTATTATTCAGGGTCCCAAAAAAGACATTGAGGAAGAATTAAAGAATTACGAATTAACGAATTTAAAAATTCAGTATGTTATTCAGCCAGAACCCAAAGGAATGGGAAATGCTTTGTGGCAGGCAAAGAATTTATTAAAAGGACAATTTCTTGTTTTGAATGCAGAGAGAGTGGATATAGATGAAATAATTTTCAATTTTCAATTTTCAATTTTCAATTTAAAAGCGAAATTCAAAAGTGTTTTATTTGGACAACATACGGACAACCCTCAACTTTATGGAATAATGCGGCTCAGGGGGGCTCGGATTTTAGAAATTGTTGAGAAGCCCGGGAAAGGGAAAGAACCCTCGGATATAAAAGTGGTCGGGGTCTATCTTTTGGAACCAAAATTTTTTGATTATTATCAGAAAGTGAAAAAAGAAAAATATGATTTTGAAAAAGCCCTCTCGCTTTATGTGAAAGAAAATGATGTGAAAATAATAATGTTAAACAAACTCGAAAGCCGAACTCCTTCTTTGAAATATCCCTGGCATTTATTTGCTCTTGAAAAATATTTATTTGATAAATTCTTAAAGAAAAACAAGTTTTTATTTCTGAAAAATCAAGTTTTCCTTCCGAAAAATCGGAAGGAAGAATCCGAAATAAAGAATATTGCCAAATCCGCTAAAATTGCGAAAAACGTCGTTATTGAAGGCAATGTCTATATCGGCGAAAATACAAAGATTTTCGAGGGAGCGGTAATTAAGGGTCCCTGCTATATTGGAGACAATTGTATTATCGGGAATAATTCTTTGATTAGAGAATATACTAATTTAGAAAAAGATGTTTTAATTGGCGCTTTTGCCGAAGTCACTCGTTCAATTTTTCAAGAAAACGTTCATTGCCATTCTGGCTATTTTGGCGATTCAATTTTTGGTCGGGGATGCCGAATTGGCGCCGGAACCATTACCGCCAATGTAAGGGTTGACAGGGGAGAAATAAAGACAAAGTTAAAAGTGAAAAGTGAAAAGTTAAAAGTTGAGACAGGACTAAAATCTTTAGGAGTAATTATGGGCGAGAATACCAAAACTGGGATTCACTGCTCTTTTATGCCCGGTGTCTTGATTGGCTCAAATTGCAAAATTTACCCAAATTCTTTGGTTAAAGAGGGACAGACCTCTGCAAGGTTAACAGGGGTCTGACCTCTGATAAATTCAGAATTAAAAAATAAATGAAAGTTTTTAGCGCCACCTATACTGATATAATAAAATTTAATCGCAAGCCCAACGAGGACTTTTTTTTAATTTCTAAAAACTTGAAAGAGCGCCCGATTTTTGTTTTGGCTGACGGCGTAACCCAAAGCCGTTTTGAAGATGGCTCCTATTCTTATCCCGCCGGCGCCAAGGCGGCGGCTGAAATCTTCTGCTACATCGCGATGGAATATCTTGAAAAAAACTTGAAGCCTTCTCAGGAAAAGAAAACAATTGAGAACGGCTTTGACCTTGCGAACAAAAAAATTTGGGAATTGAATAAAAACGAAGGAATGATAGAGAAGTTGGATTATGTTGTCTTGGATTATTTTGATACGGTTGCCGTAGCCGGGTTTTTGGCTAAAAACACCCTTTTTTATGGCTACGTTGGGGACTGCGGATTGGCAATATTTGACAAAAATAATCAATTGAGATTTCAGACAAAAGATTTGGTTGAACCAGCGGTCAAAAGGGCTAAGTTAATCTATAAAAATTGGGATGAACTTGCTCAAAATGAAAGAACTAAAATTTTCCACCGCGATTTTAGAAATAATCCCTCGGGCGAGGGCTACGGCAGCTTTAGCGGAGAACCGGGTGTAAAAAAATATTATAAAATTGATTCCCTGATTTTAGATTCCGGCGATTTAGTCATTTTTTACTCTGACGGTTTTGTTGATTATTTAAAATTTCCTGAATTCATTAAAATTTTGAGGCGAGAAGACAAAAAGGCATTGGATGAATTCACTTTTAAAATGGCAAAGGAAAACGAGCAGAAGTTTGGAACCGATAGAACACTGATTTCAATTTTAATATTTTAATATGAAAGTTTCCAACAATGTTAAAATTTTGAGTTTAGCTTTTTTATTTATATTTTTTGGCTACAACGGAGTTCAGCAGTATTTGACGATTTATTTTTTAGAGGCAAAATTATTTAAAGCCGGCTTCAATTCTTTGGTCTTGATTTATCTATTTTTTGTTTTATCCAATCTATTGGCCGCTGTTTTTGTTTCAAAATACGGAGCAAAGAAATGTCTCATATTTTCTTCTTTATTTTATTCAATGTTTATTTTTTCTCTTTTGACCCCTTCTATTTTTTTAATCTATATCATCTCTGCCTTACTCGGTATGGCTAGCTCCTTTTTGTGGACGGCTCAAAATAGTTATCTCATTCGGGCAAGCGATGAAAAATCCTACGGGGAGAATGCCGGGTTTTTTAGCGTCCTTCAGTCCCTCGGCTCTGCCCTGGGAATTTTTGTTTTAGGTTTTCTCATCGCCAAATTTTCATATAAAATTCCATTTTTAACTTTTGCGAGTTTTCCTTTAATTGGATTTTTATTATTTTTTAAATTGAAGGATTTAAAAACAGAAAAAGTTTTTAGCCGCTTTCAGCTTCTTAAAAAAACTATCTTAAGCAAAACCGCGCTCAGATTATCCTCCATTTGGTTTGGGCTTAATTTCATTTTTGGTCTGGTAATTGGAATAATCCCAATTCAAATTAAAGAGAGTTTAGGGGTATCTTTTGTTGGAATTTTATCTTCCTTATTTTTTATTTTGCCAATCACCCTTTCTTATTTTTTTGGAAAATTGTCAGACGTTAAAGGAAGAAAACAAATGATTATCATTTCCTATGCCTTGCTTATAGTCGGACTTTTATCTTTATTTTTTTCCGGACAATCAATGCTTTTAGTATTCGGGATAATTTTGCTTGCCTTAAATTGGACAATAATAAAACCAATTACTTATGCCTTAGTTGGCGATGTAAGCACGAAAGAAAACCTTGAATTTTTAACAGCTTTTTTATTTATGGTTCAAAATATCGGGGTGATTTTAGCCCTCTTAATTTCAAGCCAATTTCAAATAAAAACTATTTATTTGATTTCAATCGCGACAACAATCATTTCTTTCTTTGTTGCTTGGCCATTACTTAGATTGAAACTAAAGAATTTGAGAGAAAAAATTTCTCAAGAGATAAGTTAAGGGGTAAAATATAAAAATGAATTTTTCAATTTTTTCAAAATTAAAAGAATGAGAAAAAACCAAAAAATTGAAGGATGCCGATTTTATCGAGCATCCTCGACGAAGTCGGGATATGTAATCGGGGTTGATGGCGGCGGCTCAAAGACAACGGCTGTTTTGGCTGACTTGCGCGGAAAATTTTTAGCCAGAAATAAAACCGGTTCTTCTCACCCAAGACACCTCGGCTTTGAAAGAGCAGTATTGAATGTTGCAAATTTGTTAAAGCCGTTGATAAAGAAAAGCAAAGACGGAAAAATTTTGGCAACTTTTTTGGGTTTGCCGGCAATGGAAGAAGAATTCAAATTTAAAAAAGAGATAATAAAAAAAGAACTTTTTAAAATTAAGAGCGTGTCTAAAATATTTAAAGGAAAAGTGATAATCGGTTCTGACCAATTGGTTGGTTTTTCAGCAGGGACAAATGAAAAAGATGGCGTAATGCTCATTGGCGGAAGCGGCTGCGCGGCTCACGGTTGGGTAGGTAAAAAAGAGGTAAAAGTTTCGGGCTGGGGCTATCTGACCGAAGAAGGCTCTTCTTTTTGGATAGGCCAAAAGGGGCTCCAGGCGGTTTGGGATGATTTGGATGAAAGGGGTCCAAAAACTATCTTGACAAAATTATTTTTTAGAAAATTGGGTATAAAGAATGAAATCGGTTTGGTGGAAAAAATTTACAAAGGCAATACTCAAGAAACAGTTGCCTCTCTTTCTTTTTGGGTTAACAATGCCGCAGAAAAAGGGGATAAAATTGCAGAAGATATACTTATTGCCGCCGGAAAAGAATTGGCTTTATCCGCAAACACCGTAATAAAAAGATTAAATTTTCAGAGAAAAAAGTTTCCCTTGGTTTTGGTTGGAAGCGTTTTTAAGTCAAAAATTATTTTAGACACAGTTAAAAAAGAAATAAAAAAATTGGCTTCGGGAGCCGTCTTTATTCAGCCAAAGCAAGAGCCGGTTACTGGGGCAGTAAAATTGGCGCTCCAAGCAATATGAAAATTTTAAAAGTTTCTTCCAAAAATTTAAAAGAGGTATCTAGGATAATAACAGAGTCAATAAGGCGGGGAGAAGTCATAATTTTGCCCACTGATACGGTTTATGGATTGATTGCCGACGCTAAAAACGAAAAAGCAGTTAAAAGAATTTTTAAAATAAAGAGGAGAGAGACCAAAAAAACGTTGTCGATTTTTGTTAAAGATATTAAAATGGCAAAAGATTTGGCTTTCGTTAATAAAAGGCAGGAAAAATTTTTAAAAACGTCTTGGCCAGGCAAAGTAACCGCGGTCTTGAAAGTAAAACCAAAGGTGAAAAATCTCTTTAAATTTGGTATTATCAATTCAGAGAACAAAATTGGGCTTCGGATTCCAAAATATAAACTAATCAACACTTTGCTTAAAAAATTAGATACTCCTTTAACCGGCACCTCGGCTAACATTTCTGGGAATCCGGCTTCGACGAAAATTAAAGAAGTTTTAAGACAATTTGAAAATCGGAAAGAGCAGCCAGATTTAATAATTGACGCTGGCAATTTGCCAAAAAGCCGACCTTCAATAGTGTTGGATTTAACAAAGTCGCCAGCTGAAATTCTTAGGTCATAAATATTCGTAGGATATGATTATTTTAGGCATTGAAACGTCTTGCGATGATACCTGTATTAGTTTAATAAAATCCAAAATCCAAAATCCAAAATCCAAAACAAAAGGAATAAATTTTGAAATTCTTTCAAATGTTGTTTCGTCGCAAGTGAAAATTCACCAAAAATATGGCGGGGTTTATCCTTTTTTGGCAAAAAGGGAACACCAGCGAAACCTGCCAATCGTTTTCGATAAAGCATTACTGAAGGCAGGTTTCGTAAATCCCAAATCACAAATCCCAAATCCAAAACAAATTCCATTGTCTAGAAAACGAAAGTTTTCTAGAAACTTGAATTCCAAATTCCAAATTCCAAACATTGATTTAATTGCCGTTACGGTGGGGCCGGGGCTTGAACCTTGCCTTTGGACTGGAATAAATTTTGCCAAAGAACTGGCTAAAAAATTGAAAATTCCATTAGTTCCGGTAAATCACTTAGAAGCCCACATCCTCGCCAATTTCATTGGCGAGAAATCCAAAATCCAAAATCCAAAATCCAAAATCCAAAATCCAAAATCAAAAATAATTTTTCCAGCAATTTGTTTAGTGGTTTCGGGCGGGAACACTCAGTTGATTTTAATGCGAGGGATTGGTCAATATAAAATTTTGGGTGAAACCCGCGATGATGCGGCCGGGGAATGTTTTGATAAATGTGCCAGAATTTTAGGATTGGGCTATCCCGGTGGCCCAGCCATTGCTAAATTGGCAAAACCTGACCGAGGTCGGGCCTCGGTAGAATTCGGCAAATCTGACCGAGGACGGGCCTCGGTCAAACTGCCGAGGCCGATGATTTATCAGAAAAATTATGATTTTAGTTTTTCGGGCTTAAAAACCGCATTTCTTTATAAAGTTAAAAGTGAAAAGCATGCCCCGTACCGAACCAAAGGTTCTGGTGCGGGGTTAAAAGTGAAAAGTTACGAATTTAAACGAGCGATGGCAGCCGAAGTCCAGCAGGCAATAATTGACGTTTTAATTTACAAAACAATTAAGGCAGCTAAGGATTATAAAGCAAAATCAATAATTTTAGGTGGGGGAGTGGCGGCCAATGATGAATTGAGAAGGCAGTTCCAGTCAAATGTCAAATGTCAAATGTCAAATGTCAAATTTCTGGTTCCGGCGAAAAAATTATGCGCTGATAACGCGGCGATGATAGCCGCAACCGCCTTTTTTCATCGGGAAAAAGCAACAAAGGACTGGCCCAGTAGTAGAAATTTGACATCCCGACTTCGTCGGGATAATACGCCGAAGGCGGTCAAATTTTCACTACTGGGCTGGAAAAAAATAAAAGCAAATGCTAATCTGAAGATATGAGGGTTTTAATTAGCGTTTATGATAAAACTGGAATTTTAGATTTTGCAAAGGAATTGACTCATTTGGGTTGGGAAATAATTGCCAGCGGCGGGACATCTAATGTCTTAAATAAATCTAAAATTAAAACTACGCCGGTTAAAAACATTAATGGCTTTCCCGAAATTTTTGACGGTCGGCTTAAAACAATTTCTCCCAAAATTGAAGGCGCTTTGCTTTTTGACCGAGAAAATGCGAAGCATTTGAAAGAAGCCAAAAAATTTGGGATTTTGCCAATTGATATGGTGGTTTGTAATTTTTACCCTCTTAAAAAGGGAATTGATGTCGGGGGTCCGGCAATGGTCAGAGCCGGAGCAAAAAATTATAAATATGTGACGGTACTGGTTACACCTGGCGATTATCAAAAAGTCCTCAAATTTTTAAAAGAAAAAAAAGAAATTCCTTTAAGTTTTAGATTGAAATTGGCTCAAAAGACGTTTGAAAAAACAGCCGAATACGACCGAAAAATAAGCCAATCTTTAAAATCTGAAAGATTTTAAAATTTTAGTTTTTGAAAAAATGTTATTTAAAGATAAAATAAAAATTGAACTTAAGAAGCTTTTTGCTCTTCGTTATGGAGAAAATCCTCACCAAAAGGGCGTTTTTTATCTTGACCCAAAAGACAAGGATTTTTTAGCCATTAAAAACTTTAAAAAAATTCAGGGAAAAGAATTTTCTTTCAACAATATTTTAGACATACAGGGAGTAATTGATACCCTTTGTGAAATTGAAAATAAAAGACCCGCCTGCGTCATCGTAAAACACAGCAATCCCTGCGGCGCGGCTTATGGAAAAGATATTAAAGAGGCATTTTTTAGGGCTTGGTACAAGGGCGACTCTTTGGCTGCTTTTGGCGGAATAATTGGGGTAAATCGCGAAGTAAATAAGGACTTGGCAAAAATGATGACAAGATTTTTTTTTGAGATTTTAGTGGCGCCAGAAATAAAAAAAGAGGCATTAGAAATTTTCTGTCAAAAGCCAAAGCTCATTATTTTAACTAATTCTAATTTGGAAAAGCCAAGACATTCAGAAGAATTTGACTTTAGAAAAGTCAGGGGAGGTTTTTTGATTCAGGAGCCGGATTTGAAAAAAATTAGGGAAAATAACTTAAAGCTCGTCACAAAAGCAAAACTAACTGAAAAGCAAATAAAAGACCTTATTTTTGCCTGGAAAATTTGCAAGGTCTCAAAGTCAAATGCTATAATTTTAGCAAAGGATGAGACCCTGATTTCTTCCGGCGTCGGTCAGCAGGACAGAAAGCGGGCTTGCC
The DNA here is from genome assembly GCA_018894495.1 of Patescibacteria group bacterium. Taxonomy (GTDB): domain Bacteria; phylum Patescibacteriota; class Minisyncoccia; order Minisyncoccales; family JAHIOY01; genus JAHIOY01. Next base: position 10,986 of record JAHIOY010000146.1, on the reverse strand, counting down.
GGTTAGCAGTAGAAAAAGATGGAAAGAGAGCAAGGGGCGCGGTTGTGGCCTCTGATGGCTTTTTTCCTTTTCCCGATGGTCCTGAAATTCTCATCCGGGCCGGCGTCAAAGCCATTATTCAGCCCGGCGGCTCTATTAGAGATAAAGAGACAATCAATCTTTGCGATAAATACAAAATTCCAATGGTTTTTACCGGAATTAGATGTTTTAAACATTAAAACCACTTGCCTCGTCTTAAATATTCGTATATTCGTAAAAATTCGTAAATTCGTAGGGTTATGAAAATCTTAGACGGCAAAAAACTTTCAGAAGAAATTTTGAATAACCTCAAAAAGGAAATTAAAAAGTCAAATTTAAAATTGCGGCTAGATGTAGTTCAAGTTGGCGAAAATCCGGTTTCCAAAGTTTACATTGACCATAAAAGAAAAGCAGCTGAAAGGATTGGTTTGAGTTTTAAACTTTTTCAATTTGATGAAAAAATCGGTGCTGGGGAATTAAAGAGAGAAATTGAAAAAATAGTCAGCGAGACCGAAAATTCTGGGGTAATTATTCAATTGCCCCTGCCTAAAGGGATTTTTCCAGACGAATTTTTAAATTTAATTCCGGAAGAAAAAGACGTTGATGTTTTGTCTGAGAAAAGTTTGGGAAAATTTTATCAAGGAACATCAAAAATTTTGCCGCCAATTGTTGACGGCATTTTATCTCTTTTAAAAAATTACAAAATTAAAATAAAGGGAAGAGATGTCGTTTTAGTTGGAGCCGGGAGATTGGTTGGTTTGCCCATGGCAGTTCAGTTGCTCAGAGAAAAGGCAACCATTTCGGTTTTAAATGAATTTACCAAAGTTCCTGCATATTTTACAAAAAAAGCTGATATCTTAATTTCCGGAGTCGGGAAGCCGAATTTAATTAAGGGAAATATGGTTAAAAAGGGAGTCGTAGTTATTGACGCCGGGACAACGAAGCTCAAGGGGAAACTACTCGGCGACGTTGATTTTAAATCAGTCGCAAAAAAAGCGAGTTATATTGCGCCTGTTCCCGGTGGCGTCGGCCCAATGACCGTCGCTTGCCTCTTGGAAAACTTAGTCAAACTAAATATCCCTTAATGGGAGGTCATGCTTTCTTTTTTTAGCCATTTTTTAATATTAGAACGAGCTAAATTGGTTTTGGTAAATTCTAACCACTTTTGAGATGGTTTTTTTGATTTTCCCACAATAATTTCAACCATATCTCCATTTTTTAAAGGTTGAGAAAGAGGAACCATTTTCCCATTTACTTTTGCTCCCGCGCATTTGTCTCCGATTTCGGAGTGAACAACGTAGGCAAAATCAACAGAAGAGGCTCCCTCTGGAAGGTCAATAACATCCCCTTTTGGGGTAAAAACAAAAATTCGGTTTTTAAAGAAATCAAATTTTAATCCCTTTAAGAATTCTTTTGTTCCTGAAACCTCTTTTTGCCAATTCCGTAACTGCTGAACCCAAGCAAATTTTCTTCTTTGGGTTTTGAAAGCAATTTCTTCTTTACGAGCCCAATGAGCGCAAATTCCTTCTTCGGCCTCAGTGTGCATTTTTGAAGTTCTTATTTGAAACTCAGTTATTTTTCCATCAATGCAAAATACCGTAGTATGCAAACTTTGGTAACCATTCGGTTTAGGCAGAGCGATATAGTCCTTAATTCTACCTAAAAAAGGTTTCCAATGTTTATGAATTATACCGAGGGTTTTATAACAAGTTTCCACATCATCAACAATTATTCTTAGAGCAATTAAATCATAATTTTTTTCAAAATCCATATCGTGCTCCAAAAGTTTCTGGTACAAACTCCAGTAGTGTTTTGCTCTCTGGTGGACATTAATCGACGTTATTCCTTCTTCTTTCAAGATTTTTATTAAAATAGGTTGAACCATTTTAAGATATTTTTCTCTTTCCTCGTATCTTTCCTTTACATTTTCTATTAACCATTTAAATTCTTCCGGATACAAATAGGGAAAAGCCATGTCTTCAAGTGTTCCCTTCATTTCTCCCATTCCCAGACGATTGGCTAAGGGAGCAAAAATTTCTAAGGTTTCTAAGGCTATTCTCTTTTGTTTTTCTTTGGGGACGAAATTTAAAGTTTTCATATTATCTAATCTGTCTGCCAACTTGATTAAAACCACCCTGAGATCTTCACTCATAGCAAAAAATAGTTTTCTTAAATTTTCTACTTTAAGATCAATGGACTTTTGAGGTTCTTTTTTAATAGAAGGAATTTCCAGGCCAGTCTTTGGATAACGTAATTTCCCTAACTTGCTTACTCCATCAACTAAAAAGGCAATTTCTTTTCCGAAATTTTTTTCAACTTCTTTTAGGGAAACCGAGGTATCCTCTGGAACATCGTGTAAAATTCCAGCGGCAATTGTTTTCGGATCGAGTTTAAATTCGTTTAAAGTCTGAGCCACACGGAGGGGATGTTGAATATAATCTTCGCCTGAAAATCTCTTTTGGCCTTTGTGAGCATCATTGGCAATTTCAAACGCCTTCTCAATGAGTTTTGGCTCAGAACTTGTTTTAATAAGTTGTTGAAGCAAATCTTGATTTAACATCAATTCTCCTTATTCCTTCTCGGAAGTTTTTGTAATTTTTCTGAATTGCAAGGAAACTAATACAACAACAATTGTTACTATTATTGCGTAAATAAATTTGCCAACCAATTCGCTCTTTTTGGGAAAAAGGGTTTCAAATAGAGTTTTTATCGCCTCATTCCAAGCCAAAGCCGCTACTAATCCAAAACCACCCAAAATCAGGGTGATTGTTTTTTCTTTAAATTCTTTTTTCAACTCTTCCACCCCATTTTTCATTCCGTTCTTTATTTTTTTAATGGCCGCAATTTTTCATTTTTCTCCATAGGTTCTCTCCATAAGTGCCGCGGGTGGGAGTTGAACCCACACGACCTTGCGGTCATACGATTTTGAGTCGTACGCGTAAGCCAATTCCGCCACCGCGGCTCTTTTTATTTTTTTCAACTCTTTTCTTTATTCCTTCTCAGATTTCTGTATCAAGTTTTTCTTGCATTCGCATTGCACTAAGAATACTACCTTTTATCTTGAAAATTGTCCGTCCTTTTTTCAGCGCATCAATGATTTTTGTTTTTTCCAATGTGCTTTTTGTTTCCGACTTCTTTTTGACTGGCGGGTATTTGTCTTCATAAAACTTTCCTATCGCTGAAATAATCTCTAAATTTCTTTTTATTTCTATTTCTTCTTCCGTGAGCAATCTTTCTGCTTCTATTTCTTCTTCCGTGCGCAATTTTTTTGTTTTTATTTCTTCCGTGCGCAATTTTTGCACAACGGCTCTTTCAGAACCGTCCTTTTCCACCGCATCTTTAAAAAAAGCTGATAAAAGTTTTGATAATTTTCCTGATAATTCAAGATTAAGTTTTTCTTCCCTTAAAAGTTTTGGAAGTGCGCGGTTCAAAGAATTTTCTAGACCATACGCATATCTCCTAATTGCCTCTACTTGAGATCCTTCCTTTGTTTCTTTGGGTCGGGGCTTAAATCCTCTACTTTCAATTTCGTTTGGCATAATTTTGTTATTGTTTTTTAAATTTTTTAAGCGACCTTTACAAATAGTTTCTTATACTTAAAAGACAAGTTTTTATTTCCGAATTTTTCAAATTCTGAAATAAAGAATATCAATTTTTAAGATAATTGTCAATTTGAAATTATTCCTTTTCTTTCTTAAAATCACACGATTTATTTGAACATTTTACCTGTTTTCTTTTTGTTTCAACCAAAAGCGAGCCGCATTTTGGGCACTTCTCGCCGGTGGGTTTGTCCCACAAGGCAAAATCGCATTTTGGCCAAGACGAACAGCCGTAAAATATTTTCCTCTTTTTAGTTCTTTTTTCAACCAAAGGCGAACCGCATTTGGGGCAGTTTACTTTCAATTTATTTTCTTCCAGCGATTCGGTGTATCGGCATTTTGGAAAATTGGAACAGGCGTAAAATTTTCCGAATTTCCCGAGCCGGATTAATAAAGGAGCTCCGCATTTCGGGCAAATTTTATCTGTTTTTTGGACAGCGATTTTTTCTTTTGAAACCTCTTGATATTTTTTTTCAAGATTTTCTGCAAAAGGTTGATAAAATTCATTAATTACGGGGACCCATTTTTTTTCGCCGCCGGCAATTTTATCCAAGTCCTCTTCCATTTTTGCCGTAAAAGAAATATCAACAATTTGGGGAAAATGATTTACCAAGAGGTCGTTGACCACCGTTCCGATTTCGGTCGGTTTGAACCTTCCGTTTTCGTCTTTTTCAATATAATTTCTTTCTTGAATTGTTGAAAGAGTCGGAGCGTATGTTGAAGGCCGTCCAATGCCATTTTCTTCTAATGTCTTAATTAAAGTTGCCTCAGTGTATCTCGGCGGCGGCTGGGTGAAATGCTGGGCAGGATTTAATTTGACCAGTTCTAAAATTTCTTCTTTTTCCAGAGAAGGCAATTCATTTTCTTCAAACTTCATTGGATAAACTTTCAAAAAACCATCAAATTTTAAGATTTGGCCAGTAGCTCGAAAAATATACCCCGCACCAGAGCCTTCGGCTCGGTACGGGGCAGGTTGTTTTGCCGAAATATCAACCGCAGTTGAATCAAAAATGGCTTGGTTCATCTGTGATGAGATAAATCTCCGCCAAATTAAATCATAAAGTCGGAATTGATTTTCTTCTAATCCGGTTTTAATTGATTCGGGAATTAAATTCGGCTCGGACGGCCTGATTGCTTCGTGGGCTTCCTGCGCTGATTTTGATTTTGTTTTAAATTTTCGAAATTGGTAATAATTCTCGCCGTAATTTCCCATTATGAATTTCTTCGCCATTGCCAAAGATAAATCAGAAAGATTCAAAGAGTCCGTTCTATGATAGGTAATTTTTCCGGTTTCATAAAGTTGCTGGGCGATTCTCATTGTCATTTTGGCCGGCCAATGAAATTTTTTCCAGGATTCCTGTTGCAGGGTTGAGGTCATAAAAGGGGGTGGGGGATTTCTTTTTACTTCTTTTTTCTCAATATTCGCTACCTTATATTCCGCCCCCTCCAAATTTTTTAAAATTTCATCTGCCTCCTCTTTTGTTTTAATTCCCAATTTTGGAATAACTTCCCCATTTTTTTTTATTAAAATCGCCTCAAATTCGTTATTTTTGAGGAGCGAAGCGACGATTGTCCAGTATTCTTGGGGGATAAATTTTTGTATTTCTCTTTCCCTTTCCACTACCAACCTTACGGCTATTGATTGGACCCTTCCAGCTGACAACCCTCTGGCAACCTTTTTCCATAAAAAAGGAGATAGTTTATAGCCAACAAGTCGGTCTAAAATTCTTCTTGCCTGCTGGGCGTCAACTAAGTTTATATCAATGTCTCTCGGATTTTTCAGAGCATCTTCAATAGCTTGCTTAGTTATTTCGTGAAAAACAATTCGCTGATACGGCGGTTTTGAATTTTGAATTTTGAATTTTGAATTTATTTCGGATTTCGGATTTCGGATTTCGGATTTCCCAAATCCTAAAGTTTGGGCGAGGTGCCAGGCAATGCTTTCTCCTTCTCTGTCTTCATCGGTAGCTAAAATTATCGTTTCCGATTTTTTAACCTCGCTTTTCAAAAGATTAATAATTTTCCTTGCTCTTGTCGGGATAATATATTTCGGCTTAAAACCCTGCTCTACATCCACTCCTAATTCGCTTTTTGGCAAGTCCCGAATATGGCCATAAGAAGACAAGACCCTGTAATTTGGGCCTAAGAATTTACTGATTGTTTTTGATTTCGTTGGACTCTCAACTATTATAAGTTTCATATTCGTATATTCGTAATAATTCGTAATTCGTAGGGTTAGCGCGATAGCGCGTAAATGTTTCCTCCCAAACTCCTTACTTTACCTTTTATTTCCAAAACGGCAAGGGTTGAGGCAACTTTTTGGGCAGATAATTTTGTTTTTTCAATAATTTTATCTATATCTAAAGCCCCTTCCTTTAAGGCGCCTAAAATTAAATTCTCTTCTACGCCTTCTCCAAATATCTTTTTGTCGATGTCTGACATCGACAGTCCTAATTTTAGTTCTTTTATGATATCATTGGCATTTTCAACTAATTTTGCTCCCCGTTTTATTAAATAATGACAGCCCTTTGAATTTAGAGAATAAACGGAACCGGGTACGGCAAAAATTTTTCTTCCCTGATTTTTAGCCCAGGCAGCGGTAATCAAAGCGCCTGATTTTTGCTTTGCTTCAACCACCAAGACACCCAAAGAGAGCCCGGAAATAATTCTATTCCTTTGGGGAAAAGTGAATTGAGTTCCTCTTGTTCCCGGAGGATATTCGGAGATTAGACACCCGCCGGTTTCTAAAATCTTTTGAGCCAATTTTAAATTTGATTGGGGATAAATGCTTTTTTCATCTAAACCGGTGCCTAAAACAGCGATCGTTCTTCCTTGCCCGCCGTAGCCTTGGCGAAGGCGGGTTCTTTCCACTACTGCCGTATGAGCGAAAGTATCAATTCCCGGAGCCAATCCTGAAACAATAGTTAGGCCGGCTTCAGCCAAGTCGCCGGCAATTTCCAAAGCCGTCTGTTTTCCATATGGCGAACAAAGACGCGCGCCGACAACGGCAAAACAATTCTCTTTTGGTAAAATCTCGCCCCGACAATAAAGAACCTTTGGCGGGTTGGAGATTTTTTTCAGAAGCTGCGGGTAGTTTTCCTCATTGAGATAGATTTCTTTGGTTTGCTCCATTAGATAAATTTAGCATTAGATTGAAAATTAGCAAAGTAGGGAAACGAATTTTCTCCTTCGGAGCGCGCGGGCAACGACAAAAAACTCCCTATTGTAGTATATGACAATTTGGAATATAACGCAATGGAATATAATATAAAAACATAGATATGTCTAAAGCGATTTACTCAAAAGACCATAAATACATCGTTGAACAACTGAAAAAAGCCCGCCAAGAGGCCGGCTTAGACCAGGAGCAAGTTGCCAAGATGTTAAAAAAGACGCAATCTCATATCTCAAAAATAGAATCTGGGCAAAGACGAATCGATGTTATTATGTTGAAAGAATTAGCTAAAATTTACAAAAAAGATATTAGTTTTTTCTTAAAATAACTTTTTATGAATATAAAAGATGTAAAAACAGCTTTCAAAATCGCAGATGTTGTTTTAGACAAAAAACACAAACAGAATCATATCAAGATAAATTTTTTGCCTGAAATAATCGATGAGAGGGGGAAAAAATTAGAAAAAAGTATCCTGAAAAATAACGTTGGGCGAGTTTATATTATTGTAGTTGACAGAATTATTAAAAAAATCGGCGGTTCACAATCAAAAGGTGGAATAAAAGCGACACTCTCATTTTATCAGTCTGCTATGCAAGGAGGGCCTAGTTTGAGGTCATATGGAATTCATCTTCTAATTACAGAAGTTCTTAAAAAAGACAAAACCGTTGAAATTTATATGATAACTTCCCAAACCGTAAAGGCAGCCGTTAAGGGGCTTTTTTCAGAAGAAAAAAAGGATACAAATGTGTTTAAAGAAATGGAAAATAAATGTAAAGAAGATTATAAAAAAATAGAAGGCGATTTTCCAGAGTGGAATTATCAGGAAAGAGCGGCGCCCTGGCCCAAAAAAATTCACAAATCTTATGTAAAGTTTTTAACTAAAAGGGTAAAAAATAGATAACCCTAATTTTTTGGCAGGCAAAAAATAATTATTTCGTGAGATTGCTTTATGTGGTTGTCTCCGTTTTCTATTCTGTTTTTTCCTATTCTTGTTTCTCCTTGCCCCATTGTATATTGCCAACTAGGAAAGAATTGCTGAAATTCTTTATAGTATTCTCTTATTATTGGGCAATTGTTATACGAAAGAATAAAACCTCCCTTGTGGTTTTTTAATAAATCCCTCAGGGCTTCATGGGGAAATCCATTATGGTGAACGGGGATATTTCTCATCGGATAAATTCCTTTAAACATTTTTGAATCCTTGCCGATATAATAAGGAGGGTCGCAATAAAGGAAGTCGTTGGGGCGATTTTTAATCACCTTTTGGAAATCCGCGCATTCTACTTTTAGATTTTTCGGGTCAAAATCTCTTATTCTCTCTAACATTCTCTTATATCTCGTTTCGTCTAAGTAAATATCCGATGACCAGCCCATAAAACCAGGACCGTATGATAAATTAAAGTTATAAACATAATAAACCGCCAAGGTTAGCGGATCTAATTTTATTTTCTTCCTCCAGACATCATTTAAAATTAATCTTATTTTTTCAAAGGTTTTTTTATTGGGCTTTAACTCTTTTAGTTTTTTATAAAGAAGTTCCGGTTTTTTTAGTTGAAATTTCCAATAATTGCAAAGGATGTCAAAAATATCATAGCCAATAACCTCTATGCCAAGCTCTTTACTTATAGCTATTTCAATTGAGCCGCCGCCAAAGAATGGTGAAACGACCATTTTTGTATTTTCCGGTAATAATTCAATAACATGTCCAACTGCCAAACTTTTCCCCCCAGCGTATCTGATCGGGGAAAGGGCAACTCTTTTGTATTTATTTTGACTATTTGGATTAGAACTTTTTATACGATCTAGAAAAGTTTTTTTCTTATAGGCGAGCGTATTATCTTGAGTGCCATTTTCTAAATTTCTTACAATTTTGATTACAACACCTCGCACTTCTACCTCTTTACGGTAAATTGGTAATATTGTTTGGTTTGCTGGTTGCAATTTAATAAATTTCTTTTCTCTGTAAATCTTTTTAAGAGTAGCTTCGTTATCATCAATAATCGCTACAACTGTTTGTCCATTATCAGCAGTTGCTTGCTTGCGAATAACAACAATATCGCCGTCAAAAATCCCATCGTCAACCATGCTATTACCCTGAACGCGTAAAGCATAATAATTTCCAAATTTGCCAATTTCGTTTTTAGTTACCGCGATTGTCTCGCTGGGAACCTCTATTGCTTCTATAGGTTGGCCAGCGGCGATAGTGCCCACGATAGGAATTTTTATTATTTTTTCCCGCTTCATTACATCAATAGCCCGAGGTTTATTTTCTTCTTTGGTTAAATATCCTGCATCGCGGAGTTTGGAAACATGAAAATGCGCTGTAGAAACGGAAGCGAGTTTAAATTTTTTGCATATCTCTTCAAGCGAGGGAGCATATCCCTTGCGTTTTTGATAGCCAGTGATGAAATCAAGAACCTCTTTTTGCCTTTTTGTGAGCATAGATAATTGACTTTATGTTTCTAACTATAGTATAATAGAAAATGAATAGAAAGTCAAAATAAGTTATCCACATGTTCTTTTAAAACTGGTGAGGACAAATTCCTATCCCGATCTGTCGCCAAAAAAAATTCGCCGACTCAAGCGATGGCGGAGTTTTCTAATGGAGTTTATTTCATCCATCACAATATAATCTTTTTCTTTTTATGTAACCCAAGACCTCTTTTGTCAAATAATCTTTAACATCTTCCTCCCTTTTTATTTTTTCTCGGATTTTTGTCGCCGAAACGGGCAGAGTCAATTTTAAAAAAACCACTTTCTTTAAAGCCGCTTCCAATTTTTTTTTGAACTTTTTGGGCAGGGTTTTTAAATTGTAAGGGTGGTGAGTTCTGGTAATAATTATAAACTGAGCCAGGTCTAAAAGACCCCTGCTTTTTTCCCATTTTCCTTCCACTATTTCCCGAAAGGAATCTTCCCCAATGAGCCAGAAGATTTTTGCCCCTTTCAATTTATTTTTTAAATATCCGACCGTTTCTAAAGTGTATGCCTTTTTCTTTTTTCTTATTTCGTAATCTAAGACCGAAAAATTTGGCTTGCCTTTAATTAAGAGTTTTGTCATTTCCAAACGGTCTTTAGCAGGCGCTAACTCTTTCTTTTTTAAAGCCGGCACGCCTGCTGGAATAAAAAAAATCTTATTTAGATTAAATTTTTTTAAAACCTTCTCGGCGATTAATAAATGCCCCTTATGGGGCGGATTAAATGCTCCGCCCAAAATCCCGATTTTAAACCCATTTGATAATTTCTTTTCCATCCCTTTTATTATATAATAAATTAAGCAGAGTACATAATTTATGGCAAATTACAAACCAATAAAAGAAAAGGTTAAAGCCGAGCCAGAAGAAAAGAGAGGATATGTTCGTGATTTTACTACTGGACGGTTATTTAGGATAGAGCAAGCGTTTAGTGAAGATATTAATATTCCCGATAAGGAAGAAAAGAAGATAGAAAAAAATAACGCTGACCAATTAGAAAGAACCCCAAAATCATACAGAAAAGATTTAGGCAAAAGAGGTTTTTTTGACGCAAGAAACAGCTTAAATGATTTAACAGGCAAAGAATGGAAATTTATGTCAAAATCAGTTATTACACGTTCGTATCCTCTTGATTTTCAGCATAATTTAAGAAAACAGCATGGGGGCCAAAAACCACCGCTTTTATGCGCTGATTTAATAAAAACTTTTACTAAAAAAGGCGAAACAGTTCTTGACCCATTGATGGGGGTTGGCGGGACTTTGATTGGCGCGGCTGTATGCGGAAGAAAATCTATAGGAATTGAGATTAATAAAAAGTGGATTAATATTTACAGAGAAGTTTGTAATCTGGAAAAATTAGAAAAATTTAAAACTTTCTGTGATGATTGTAGAAATATCCTTAAAAAAGCAAGCAGTAATTCCATTGATTTTATTTTAACAGATGTTCCTTATTGGAATATGGACAAGGTAGAAAAGACAAGAAGTAAGGTGGCGGCTAAATCTAACTTATCGCGGTTTAATGGCAACAAAATTCAAACAAAACAGGAGTGGCTTGATGAGCTTACTGAAATTTTTGATTTATGCTACAGAGTTTTAAAAAATAAAAAATACTTGGCAATTTTTATTGGGGATATGTACCGCGGCAAAGAATACCATATGTTAAATGCAAAATTAGCAAAAAATTAAATTAAATTAAAATTAAATAGAGTAACTTAAATATGGC
>JAHIOY010000145.1 GCA_018894495.1 Patescibacteria group bacterium | reverse complement strand
TCGCAAAAATTGCATGTTGAGGGGCAGTGCGTGACAGGAGACACAAAGTTAAAAGTTAAAAGTGAAAAGTTAAAAGTTAAAAGTGAAAAGTTAAAAGTTAAAAGTGAAAAGTTAAAAGTTGAATACGAAGAAATAGAAATCAAGGACATCAAGGGCGGGGAATATGTTTTGTCTCTAAATGAAAAAACCGGCAAAATTGAGCCGGCGAAAATCAAGGGACTTTTGGATATGGAAGTCCAGCCGATTTATGAAATTGAGACAGAAGACGACAAAAAAATTAGAACCACTGGAAATCATCCGTATTTGGTTAAACAAAATTCATCTTCAGCGGTAAACTTTATCTCAATGGTCAATTCCAGTGATATAGAAGGTATTTCCTTGGCGGAAAAACTTTATTCTCTTTTTCCCCACACGGAATCTATGAGTAGCTGGGGGCAAGTCAACAAGAGGTTTAGCAAAGACCAATGGGTTTGGAACGGAAAGAAAATATTTGATTCTCTTGCGAATCTTGGAAGCCAATTCGGAAGGGAATTTTTTGAGGTCATTCTCGGCCTTCTCGGTAAGGATGAATTGATAAGCCATAATTACAAAGGATACACTTTGCCAGAAGCAATATCTCTAAGAGCTGACTCATATTCTCGCTTTATTTCCTCACGATATTCTTTCGCGAATGGCCAATGGGCTTCCATCTCGTCAATGAGTTTACCAACTGAATTGAAATTGTATTCTTTATCAGGTAATATTTCAAATAACTTTTCATCAATTCGACAGAGTAATTCCCAGAAAGCATACAGATCAAACAGAAACCAAGCTGGCCTCCCATTTTTATCAGAACCAACTACCGCCCTGAACTCTTTTGGTAAAGAAGCGCCTTTGGGGGCGAATTTAGAGAAATGTTCTATCTTCGGTTTTAGCGCTACTAATGATTTAGTTTTAGAGGATGTTTTTGCCATACAAAATAATAATAGCAAAGATGAAAACAAATTGTTAAGAGTAGTCAATCAATTTTCAATTAAGAATTGAAAATAAGGTATGCATCTAAAAAATAAAAAACTATCTCCTTCAAGAAATTAGAAAAATTCAACCGGATTTTTCCTCTGAAAATATAATTTTTAAAAGAATCGGCAAAAAATCTAAAGCTCATTTCGTAGCTTATGGAGTAGCGAATAGGGACGTGCACATTTTTTGATTTTTAGTCTTTAATTTTTTTTTAACTATAACACAGTGTTGGGTATTCATTTTAAATAACCAAAAAACCACCTCAAATGAGATGGCTTTTGGTAGGCCTACAGATTCGCCTATTGGCGGGCCCGTCAAACTTATTTATAGTATAACAAACCAAAATACCTTGTCAAGAGGTAAAGATGTGGATAACTCAAAAGCCGTGGAGATAGGGGAAGTTGAATCCCCCAGGCGTGGCTTGACGGGCCCACCAGGCAAACCTGCTATCCCCACGGCAGATTTATTATATCAAGAAAAAATTAAACAATCAAAATTAGGGAATGACCGAGGTTAGACCTCAGTCATTCCTGGAAAATAGGGGTCAACTCTACCCCGTTAGAAGTCCTAGGCAGAAAAAATTTTTAAATTCCATTACTAATCGCTTCGCAGTCTAAAAATTAATAAAGATTAATTTTTAACGCAATTAGTAAATTGCCATTGGGGCAATTTTTTATTTATGTTAGAATTTAAAAATGGCTAAACGGTTAATTATTATTGACAGTAATTCCGTTATTCATCGGGCTTTCCATGCCCTGCCTCCCTTAACTACTAAAAAGGGGGAATTGGTTAACGCGGTTTATGGATTTTTATTAGTTTTTTTTAAGGCAATAAAAGAATTTCAGCCGGACTATATTGCCGCCTGTTTTGATATGCCGGGACCCACTTTTCGGCATAAAAAATACAAAGAGTACAAAGCCAATAGGCCGCCAACCCCAAAAGAACTGAACAACCAAATTCCGAAAGTGAAAGAAATTCTGGAGGGTTTTAATGTTCCGGTTTTTGAAAAACAAGGTTTTGAAGCCGATGATATCATAGGCACACTCGCTTTGCGAGCGGCCAAATTTTCCCGCCCCGAAGGGGCGAGGCTCGCCCCGCCAGCTGGCGGGGCGGCAAAAATCAAAAATATCATTATCTCGGGAGATTTAGATTTACTTCAGCTTGTTGATGAACAAACAGAAGTTTATATTTTAAGAAAAGGAGTAAAAGATACGGTTCTATACGATGAAAATTTGGTTAAAGAAAAATATGGCGGGCTGACGTCCGAGCAACTGCTTGATTTTAAGGCGTTGAGAGGCGACCCTTCGGACAATATTCCCGGGGTAAAAGGGGTTGGCGAAAAAACAGCCGTTGACCTTCTTTTAAAATTTGGAAGTTTGGAAAATATATACAAAGAAATTGGAAAAAATAGCGAAGCGTCTGAAAAAGCCCCGAAGGAGAGCAAGCACCCTACGGGGCAGGCAAAAACCATTAAACCAAAACTAAAAGAGGCATTGTTAAAATACAAAGAACAAGCCTTTCTTTCAAAGGACTTAGCCAGGATTGAGGAAAACGTTCCTGTGGATTTTAATTTAGCAAAATGCCAGTGGAAAGATTATAATAAAGAGAAAGTAACAAAAATTTTAAAAGATTTTGAATTTTATAGTTTAATTGAAAGATTGAAAAATTTTGACACATCTCAAGAAAATGATAAAATAAAACAAACAAACCCCCGCACCAAAAATTTGGCGGCGGGGGTAAAGGTCGAGCCCCAAAGCAGAATAAATTCGCTACGGGGTAAACAAAAAACATTATTTAATTGAAAAGAAAATAAATTATGAACAAAAAAATTATTTTTGGATTGATAATAGTAATTTTGATTGGAGTTGGAGTTTGGATGTCTACGAGACCAGCAGAGGAAAAACCTGTTCAAATTGCTCCTCCGGAAAAATCCGAAATAGCAGTAGGAGATGCGGGTTACGGCTGGAGTATAAAAGACGACCCAAAGGAGGCGGTCAAGGAGGCAGTTTCTTTGATGAAACAGAGACTAGAAGGAAAGACCCCCAAGTATGTTCTTTTCTTTACTGGTATTGGCAAGGGAAACATTGGCTATAACCCCGAGGAAATAATAGCAGAGATTAGAAATCAGCTTGGTCCCAATGTTCAAATTCATGGCGGGAGTTCAAGCATCGGCGTTTTGACAAAAGAGGGTTTTCATATTGGCGATGTTGGCTCATTGGCTTTAATAGCTGTGGCTTCTGAAAGGATGGATTTTGGAGTAGCCGGAGTTTCTTTAGATGAATTTTCTCCCCAAGAGGCAGGGAAAAAAGCTATAGAGTTGGCTATGAAAAATGCCCAAAAAGAAGGGCTTCCGCAAATTGTCTATATGACTGCCTCTCCGGGCGTAGAAGAGAAAATACTTCCTGGCATTGAAGAAGTTCTAGGAATAGATATCCCAATAATTGGAGGAAGTAGTGGAGATAATCATCTGACTGGAAAATGGCATGAGTTTGCTAATGATAATATCTACACAAATGGTGTTGTTTTAACGGCTGTTTATACTGATTTGAAAATTGGCCAAGATTATGAGCACAGTTACCTTAGTAGTGAAAACAAAGGCATTGCTACCAAAGTTGAGGGGAGGGTTCTTTATGAGATTGATGGGAAGCCAGCAGCCGAAGTTTATAACGAATGGACTGGAGGGCTGGTGAAAGAGATACTTAAAAAGGGAGGGACGATTCTTAGCGAAGTTTCTGCCTTTTATCCTTTAGCAAGGGGAGTAAAAGGAGCGGGAAAAGAAATTTTCTATATTTCTGTTATGCCGTATACGGTAAATGAAGACAAATCATTGGGCCTTTTTGCTAATATAGAAACAGGAGATGAAGTTATGCTATTACACGGAACATGGGAGTTGCTTTTGAATCGCGCTTATTCCACTCCGAAAAAAGCTTTATCAGTTAAGGCAATTCCTTCAGGTAAGGGACTTTTTGGAATCTACACTTTTTGTGCAGGGGCGATGTTCGCAGTTCCCGAAGTAGAGAGAGCAAAATTTCCGGTTCTTGTTGATAATGCCTTAGGTGGTATTCCTTTCATTGGCGCCTTTACTTTAGGTGAACAGATTTTCCTGCCGGGCACGGGAAACAGGCATGCCAATTTGGTTAATTCAATGATTGTTTTCAGCGAGGAGTAGTCCTGATTAAAATAATTCAATTCAGGGTTTAATTTATGCTAAAAGGAATATTTGGCAAAATTTTTGTATTGGTAGTAGGAATATCTCTTATAGTAAGCATGTTTATTTTAGTCGTAACTATAGGAGAACGAACTAAATCTACCGAGGAGGCCCTGGTCCAAGAAAATAAACTGCTTGCTAAAATAGTTTCCAAGAACATTGAGGCAGGATATTACGCCGATATTTTACCGTTAGAGACATTAAAGATTATTAGCGACTCTGAAAATATTCTCTTTGTCTGGGTAGTTAAACCAAGCGGAGTGATCTATTTAGCCGATGATCCCCAGATGCTTGGCAAAATAATTGATGACCCTTCTTTAGGAACAGAAAGAGTAGAAGTTAGAGACAGTGTCTATCTAAAAGATGGCAAAAAGATAAAACTAATCATTCAACCCATTGGGATTAAAGAAGAAGGAAAACTATGGAGTTTCTTTCTGGGGGTTTCATTAGAAGAGATTGCGGCTGCTAAAAAGAGAATAATTTTTAGCAGCCTCGGCTTCTTTATTGCAGTGCTTATTTTCACCGCTTTAATTTCCTTTTATTTAACTAAAGGAGTGACTAAACCTTTGGAGTATCTTAGAGAAGGAGCAGAAATTATTGGGGAAGGAAATTTTGGCTATCGAATTGAGATAAAAACTGGAGATGAAATAGAAGAACTGGCAGAGGCGTTTAACCAAATGGCAAAAGGTCTGAGTCAATCTCGAGCCGCATTAGAAGAGTCAAAAACAGTTTTGGAAATAAAAATTAAAGCCAGAACCTTGGAGTTGGAAGAGTTGGCCAAGGGGCTTGACGAGAAGGTTAAAGAAAGAACGAAAGAACTCCGAGAAAGAATAGCTGAGATGGAAAAATTTCAGCGGCTGACTGTTGGCCGGGAATTAAAAATGGTTGCCTTGAAAAAGGAAATAAAGGGGTTAGAAACGGAACTTGCAAAATATGGGAAAAACATCTAAAATTTCAAAATACACCGATAAAGGTCGAGGTAAAAATAAATTAACGAATAGCGAATCAGTTACGAATTTACGAATTCGTTTATTCGTAAAAAATTCGTTATTCGCTGATTTCTATGTTTAAAACAGGAATAGGGAGAAGCAATAATTTTGACTCGGCCAAAGCCGGGGACGAGGCTTGTAGAGCCGCTTTAGCTCAAGCAGGGGGTAATGCAAATTTGATTACTGTTTTTTCTTCGGTATTTTATGACCAAGAAAAAATGCTTCAGGCCGTCCAATCCGTTGCTAAGAATATACCAGTAGTCGGTTGTTCCTCTTTTGGAGAAATCACAACTGAAGGTCCGTCCTCAAAAAATGTGGCCGTGGCGGCTTTAAATAGTCCGGACATTAAGTATGCGGTTGGCATAGGGAAAGGCACAGACAAGGATTCTTTTAAAGCGGCCAAAGAAGCGGCAATTGAAGTCAAGGACAAGGCAAGGGATAAAATTTCGCTTTTTATAATGTTTTTGGACGGTTTAGCCGAAAATGGAGCCGCGGCAGTCAGGGGAGTTCAGGATGTCTTTGGGAAAAACTTCCCGATTATGGGCGGTTCAGCTGGTGACGATTTTCTGTTTAAAAAGACATACGAGTATTATAATGGCGAAGTTTTGACTAATGCGGTAGTGGGAGTCGGTCTTTCTGGGAAGTTTTCCTTTGGAGTTGGAGTAAAACATGGCTGGGAACCAATTGGATTGCCGATGAAAGTGACGAAAGCAAAAGGCGGCAAGCTAATTGAGGTTGATAATCGTCCGGCGATTTCAATTTACGAGGACTACTTTGGGAAAAAAGCAGAAGAGTTAACCAAGGAGCCGATTGCCAAAATGGCTTACACTTATCCTTTGGGAATGAGCGTTAAGGGAAGTCCTGAATTATTAATTAGAGATGTGGTTATTGCTAATGAGAAAGGAGAGATTATTTGCGCGGCTGAAATTCCAGAGGATTCAGAGATTCGGCTAATGTTAGGCGACCGGGAAAAAGCTATTCAGTCCGCCAAAGAAGCATCTGAAAATGCCTTGGCTCAACTCAAAGGAGTTAGCCCCAAGGCGATTTTTGTCTTTGATTGCGTGGCTCGCCATAAACTCTTAGGAGATAGAATAGGAGAAGAAATTACGGCTATTCAGAATGTCTTGGGAAAAGATGTTCCCCTGATTGGTTTTTATACTTACGGAGAGCAGGCCCCCTTAGGAGGAGCGCTTGGGCCAGAATGTTTTTCTGTTTTCCACAATGAAACAATGACCTTGATGGTATTAGGAGAGTAAAGAAAGTTCAAAGTTCAAAAAGAAAAGTTAAAAGAGCTTTAAAACAGCTTAAAGATTTGGTTTGGATGAAAAAAATACAGAATAAAAAAAACATTCCTGAGAAAAAAGAAACTATAATTACCAAGCTTTCGAAAATCAGTGAAAAAAGAGAGAAAGAGCGACAGGAGTTAGATAGAATTGCCAAGATGCTTGTTAGGAGGGACTTTGAATTGATGAAGACAAGAGAAGAGTTAGAGGAAGCGAAAATTGTTTTGGAAATAAAGGTTCAAGCCAGGACTCAGGAGCTAAAGGAATTGGCTGAGGAGCTGGAAGGAAAAGTGAGGGAAAGAACTAAGGGGCTGGAGGAAAAAACCAAGGAGCTGGCGGGCTCAAAAACGGCATTATTAAATATCTTAGAAGACATTGAAGAAGTAAAAGATGAAGTAGTGGAAGAAAGAGATAAAACCCTGTCTATCATTAATAATTTACTTGACGGACTATTGGTCTTTAATACCGAAAACAAACTCATTTTAATCAACCCCCGGGCCGAGAATTTTTTAGAGGTTCAGGTCAAGGAAGCAGTGGGTAAATCAATTTCGGAACTGGCTGAATTTCCCAACTTTAAACCCTTGACAACTATTTTAGGAGGCGGGCAGAAGGAAATTTTCAGAAAAGAATTATCTTTTAGCGAAAATCTGAGTTTAGAAATTTCGGGCACCTCCATAATGAGCGGAGAGAAAAAGTTGGGCAATCTGATTATTATGCACGACGTTAGCCGGGAAAAATTAATTGAAAGAATGAAAACAGAATTCGTTTCTCTCTCTGCTCATCAATTAAGGACCCCTCTTTCAGCCATTAAATGGACACTAAGAATGTTGTTAGATGGCGACTTGGGCTCAATTAGCCAAGAACAAAGAGATATTCTTGAAAAAAGTTACCAATCCAATGAAAGAATGATTAATTTAATCAACGACCTTTTAAATGTAACCAGGATTGAGGAAGGAAGGTATCTTTATAAGTCCATAGCCGTTGACCTTGAAGAGATTGTTCAGGCTCGGATAAACTCTTGTAAAGAAAAGGCAGAGGGGAAAAAAATCTTCCTTGAGTTTAAAAAACCAGAAAAGAAATTGTCCAAAGTTATGCTTGATGTGGAAAAAATGGAACTAGCCATTGATA
>JAHIOY010000015.1 GCA_018894495.1 Patescibacteria group bacterium | reverse complement strand
GGAATAAGAGAACTTTACGAAGGATTAAAAGCAAATCCGAATACAATAATTAAAATTCTGGTCGGCTTGGATATTGATTATCATAATTTCAAACTGATTGAATTTTCGGAAGATGAAAAATTGTCAGGCGAAGAAAAGATTAATAAATTTCTTGAGTCGGTTAGAAAATCTCTGACTAATGAAAATTTTGACAAAAAGGAGTTTTACGAACAAATAGGATTTTTTATAGAGCTTATTCAAAAAAATAAACTTATAATCAAAAAAACATCCAAACCCAATCACGCTAAATTATATTTATTTAAACTGCAAGAAGTCGGGCGAAAAGAATTATTTATAACAGGAAGCAGTAATCTAACGCGAGCCGGACTTTCTACGCAGAATGAATTTAATGTTGAAATCAGCGATTACGGATTTAAAGATGCGGAAGAATATTTTGATGAGCTTTGGGATGAAGCGGTAAAAATTACCGAATTCGACGATACTAAAAAGAAACTAATTGATGTTATTGAAAAAGAAACCCTTATAAAGGATATTACGCCTTTTGAAGCATTTTGCCTTGTTTTGAAAACCTATTTAGACTCATTCGAGCAGAAAGAAATTGGCGAATCTCTTATAAAAACGTTGGAAGAAAATGGATATAAAACATATCAATACCAGCTTGATGCCGTAAGACAAGCGCTTTCTGTTATTGAGAATAATAACGGCGTGATTATTGCTGATGTAGTCGGACTTGGAAAAACCATAATCGCGTGCGCCATTGCCAAACAGCTTAAAAAACGCGGTATTGTAATTTGCCCGCCCGGCATAGTTGGAGATAGAAATAAAAATTCCGGTTGGAAAAAATACGCGGAAGAATTCGGTATGTATGATTGGGATGTGCGCTCGCTTGGAGATTTGGAAAATATTGCCGAATTTGTTCAAAAAACAAAAGACATTGAAGTTATTATTATTGATGAAGCGCATAGATTTAGAAATCAAGATACAAAAGATTACGAATATTTGAAAAATATTTGCCGAGACAAAATTGTGATCTTGCTAACTGCTACGCCGTTTAATAATAGGCCGGGCGACATTCTTTCTTTGCTAAAGCTTTTTATTACTCCCAAAAAGTCTTCTATTACTTTGGAAAATAATTTGGTTGCAAGGTTTCAGGCATTTAAAGGAATATTTGATCGACTGGGTTATATAAAAAAGTATTGGAAATCCGCGGAAGAAACCAAAAGGAGGAAGGCATTGGCGTATTATGAGGGGCTGTTTGAAGAGAAGGATATAAAGCTTGAGAAAATAAAGCAAAGATCAAAATATTTGGCAAAACAAATAAGAGATGTGATTGAACCGGTAACGATACGGCGCAATCGTTTAGACTTGCGGAATAATCCTCATTATAAAGATGAAGTAAAAAATCTATCAAAAGTTGCCGACCCGAAAGAATGGTTTTTTGAATTAACCGAAGAGCAGTCTGACTTTTACGACAAAATCATTAGCGTCTATTTTGGCGATCCGGAGGACGGCGGCCGGTTTAAGGGCGCGATTTATCGTCCATTTGAATATGAAGTGGAAAAAGAAAAGATAAATAACGAGAAACTAACTGGAAAAGAAAATTTTCAATTAATTCAACAGCGCAACTTGTATGATTTTATGCGCCGCTTAATGGTCAAGCGATTTGAAAGCTCATTTGGTTCATTCAGGCAAAGCATTAAAAACTTTAAAAAAATTACTGAAACCGCGCGGGAATTTATAAACAAAACCGGTAAATATATTTTGGACAGAAATTTGATGGAAGATATCTATGACAAAGATCCTGAAGAAATTGAAAACTATCTTAATGAATATTCAGAAAAGATTAAAAATGGCGAGTATCCAAAAAACCATAAAATATACACGCTCAAAAACTTTAAATACAAAGACGAATTTACCGCCCATATTGAAGCGGACTTGAAACTTTTTGACAAAATTCTGCAAGACTTGGAAGAATTAGATCTTATCAAAAACGATCCCAAAACAGATTGTTTGCTTAATAATTTAGAGGCGGTTTTAAAAGAGAAGCCAAATAATAAAGAGCCTAAAAGAAAAATAATTGTTTTTTCAGAATATCTTGATACTGTAAAATATCTTGAGCCGATTTTAAAAGAACATTTCGGTAATCGCTTGCTTGTTATAGCCGGCGATTTATCTACGCAAAAAATATTATCTATTGATAGAAATTTTGACGCATCTCACGAGAACCAAGAAAATGAATTTGATGTTTTATTATCTACTGACAAAATTTCCGAAGGATTTAATTTGAATCGCGCCGGGATGGTGGTTAATTATGATATTCCATGGAATCCGGTACGAGTAATTCAGCGTGTCGGCCGTATCAATCGTATCAGCAAAAAGGTTTTTGAAGAGCTTTATATTGTAAATTTCTTTCCTACCGAGAGAGGTTCGGAACTGGTTAAGTCAAGAGAAATTGCTTCAAATAAAATGTTTCTTATTCACAATACCTTGGGCGAGGATGCCAAGATTTTTGATATTGACGAAGAGCCAACGCCGGCCGGACTCTATGGAAAGGTTCAGCAAAATCCGGATAAGCTGGAAGAAGAAAGCTTTTACACCAAAATGTTGGCTGTTTATGAAAAGATTAAAAAAGAAAAGCCGGAGCTTATTGAGGCGCTAAAAAAATATCCGCCAAGGATTAAGGTCGCGAAAAAATATAGCGAAAACGAACTTTTAGTTTTCCTAAAAAAAGGCCGGTTGTATGTTCATAGCGTCAAATATGGCGAGGACGGGAAAGACCAAATTTCTCCTACCACCCTTGAGGATGTATTCAATAACATCATTTGCAAGGAAGAAGTAAAACCATTGAAATTTTCCGATCGCGCTTGGGATGCGTACGAAAATGTTAAAAATTTCAAAGAATATCGCGTAAGTTCGATTAGCGAACAGAGCTTGGAACAAAAGGCGATTATCAACCTTAAATTTTTGATAAATACTGTTCAGCGCGAAGAAATAATGTATCATAAAGACTTTTTGCGGATAGCGCTTGAAGATGTTATTGACTATGGCACGCTTTCGGATTACACCTTGCGGCGGATTGCCAATTTGGAAAGTGGCGACGACAAGAAGATTAAGGCAACTATCAAGGAAATTGAGGCGATTAAAAAAGAGCTGGGAGGCGCGGATTACTTGCAAAAAGAAAAAGACCGCCAGAAAGATTTGTCCAAAGAAATTATTATCGCGATTGAAAATCAAAAATTATGAGCAAAGAAATTTTACAAAACATCATAACTAATTTTGATCTTCAAAGATTGAAGCGTTTTTTTTCTGAAAAAAACGGCAAATTTCGTCCAAGCGAGGAAAATTTTGGTTTTTATAATACCGATAATTTTTCTGATGGTTTGAAATTAGGCGAGCTTGCTTTGGATGACGGCGCGCTGCTCGTTTGCGCTTTTAAAGCGAAGCAAGAGCTGTCCGAACGCTCCGGCAAAAAAGCGCAGTATGAACTGGGAAAGAAAATTCTCAAGGAAACTCAATCTGACGCCGGAATTTTTATTTATTACAATCAAGCGGGCAATTTCCGCTTTTCTTTGATCTACGCGAATTATCTTGGCAAGAAAAGAGACTGGAGCGCGTTTCGCCGATTTACATATTTTGTAAGCCCTGATTTAACTAATAAAACATTTTTGCGTCAAATTGGCGATGGCGATTTTTCATCGCTGGAAAAAGTTAAGGAAGCGTTTTCGGTAGAAAAGGTGACGAAGGAGTTTTATGAAGATATTGCTAATTGGTATTTTTGGGCGGTGCAAAGCGTTAAGTTTCCAAATGATAATGAAGAGGAAAACAGCAAAAATATTTCCGTTATTCGTTTAATTACTCGGCTTATTTTTATTTGGTTTATGCGAGAAAGGGGGCTTGTGCCGAAAGATTTATTTGACAGTAAAAAAACAGTTGAACGGTTAAAAGATTTATCTTCCAATGAATCGACATATTACAAAGCAATCTTGCAAAATTTATTTTTTGCCACATTAAGCACGAAAAAAGAAGAGCGGGAATTTAGAAGCGAAGTTAGGGGACACAAAGGAATAAACCCGGATCGAGGAAATGACAGTGTTTTCAGATATCGCAAGTATTTTAAAGACGCGGAAAAATTACAAGAATATTTTGGAAATATACCATTTCTTAACGGCGGTTTGTTTGAATGTTTGGATGATAGAAAAAACGGTTATTATGCAGATGGATTTACGGAAAGCAAAAAAGATAATCAACCGACTGTTCCCAACTTTTTATTTTTCAGTTCAGAACAAAAAGCGGATCTCAATGCCGCTTATGGCACAAAAAATAAAAAATATAAAGTAAGGGGGCTTTTGGATATTCTATCTTCGTTTAATTTTACGATTGACGAAAACTCTCCAGATGACGCTGATGTCGCTCTTGATCCCGAGCTTTTAGGGAGAGTTTTTGAAAATCTCTTGGCGAGTTTTAATCCCGAAACTTCCACCACAGCCCGCAAAGCCACCGGCAGTTATTATACGCCAAGGGAAATCGTGAATTATATGGTTATTGAATCACTGAAAGCGTATTTCAAAACCCATCTTGAAAAGATTGAAAACATAGACGAAAAATTGAAAAATTTATTTGCAAGCGGAAGCGATGAAAATCCTTTTGACGAAACGCAGTCAAAAAAAATCGTGGAATTGATTGAAAGCGTAAAAATTGTCGATCCGGCTGTCGGTTCCGGCGCGTTTCCTATGGGAGCGCTCAATAAACTGGTTTTTATTTTAGGTAAAATTGACAAAGGCAATGAATTTTGGAAACAAGCCCAATTAAAAGCGGCGGATACGATACCCGATCATAATCTAAAAGCTAAAACAAAAAAAGAGATTGAAAAATATTTTCAGACCAAAAAGCCGGATTATTGGAGAAAATTATATTTAATCCAAAAATGCATTTATGGCGTGGATATTCAACAAATTGCGGTAGAAATCGCCAAATTGCGTTTTTTTATTTCGCTTTTAGTGGATGAAGACAAAGACGATATTCAGCCATTGCCAAATCTTGATTTTAAGATTATGCAAGGAAATAGTTTGCTGGAAGAATACGAGGGCGTAAAACTTTTTGACGAGAAACTCATTGCCGGCAGCGATTTTGATAAAAAGAAATTAATTGAATCAATAAAACAAAAGCAATTAGATTTGCAAAAGGAGTATTTGGATCTTCACGCAAGAAACAAGCTTTCAAAAATCAAGCAGACAGAATTAGACGAAGAGTTAAAAAAACTTGATAAGCAATTAAAAAGTTTTAGCAAACAGGATAATAAAACTGAAGCTGTCGCAAGTCTTTTTGACGCGCAAAATGAGGCAAAACAGAAGAGAGAAACATTGAAAAGATTGCACAAGGAATTTTTTGAAACCAATGAAAAAAGAGAGAAAGAAAGAATAAAAAAACAGATTGAAAAAATGGAATGGGATTTGATTGAAGCCACGCTTAAAGAACAGGGCAAAATATCGGAACTTAAAAAATTAGAGCAATTCAAAAAATCAAAAACCAAGCCGTTTTTTCTTTGGAAACTTAATTTCGCGGATGTTTTTGAAGATGGCGGGTTTGATATTGTGATTGCTAATCCGCCGTATTTGAAAGAGCGAGATAACAAAAATGTTTTTGAAAGAATTAATCATTCAACTTTCGGAGAAAAATATCATCAGGGTAAAATGGATTTTTGGTATTACTTTCTTCATAAAGCGATTGATATTGTCAAAAGCGATGGAGTGATTTCTTATATTACATCAAGATATTGGTTAAATAGCAGTGGCGCAAAAAAACTTATACAAAGAGTAAATACAGAGCTCTCCTTTGTTAATCTCGTTGATATTGGAAAATTAAAAATATTTAATGCGGTTGCTGGTCAGCATATGGTTGCAATTTATAGAAAAGCAAAAATAAATGATTTGTTTGTTTATAAAAAGCTGGAAAACGATATTTCGGATATTAACGAGAATAAAAATACGGATAATTTAACAATTAAACAGCTATCAAACGAACATGTTTTTACAAAATCAAACGAAATAATATTTGACTCAAGCCATCAAGACTTAGATTGCGTAATTCCGTTGGGTAAAATCATAGATGTATCGCAAGGGGTTGTTGAGGCTACAGATAAAATTAGCAATAAACAGATTAAAAAAACAAAAAACATACCTAATATTTATGCTGGAGATGGTGTTTTTGTGATAAATAAATCAGAATTAGAAAAAATAAAACTTAATACCAATGAGAAGTTGGTAATTAAAAGATATTTAGATCCTAATGATGTATTTAAATATAGATTGGATTGGAAAGATAAATATTTAATTTATTCAGATAGTTTAATAAAAAATAAAATTCAATCAGATAATAGCTTCTCTAATCTTAAAAATCATTTAGATAAGTATAAGAAATTTATAACTTCATCAAATAAACCGTATGGATTACATAGACCTCGTGATATAAGGTATTTTACAAACCCAAAAATTATTTTTAAAGGGATGTTTACCGACAATCAATTTACATACGATGATGAGGATTATTTTGTAGGTTTTTCTTTTTCCTTGCTTATTCAAAGAGACATTAATTACAATTTAAAATATATACTCGCAGTGTTAAATTCAAAATTCGCATTAGATTGGTTTTATAAAAATGGGAAAAAGAGGGGTGTTGGGGTTGATATCGGAGTAGAAAAATTAAGGACATTCCCAATCAAAATAGCTTCAGAATCAGTACAAAAACCATTTATCAATCTCGTTGATCAAATCCTGAAAAAGAAAAAAGACAATCCGGAGGCGGACACTTCTGATTTAGAGAAAGAGATTGATCGGATGGTTTATGAGTTGTATAATTTAATGGAAGGGGAGATTAAAATCGTTGAAGACAATTAAAAATCCCGTTAGCTATTGACGGGATTAAAATTATCTGATATTATGTAAACGGTTATATCAATATCATAAAAATATATGAATAAAGAACTAACACAAAAACAATCAAAAGTTTTATCTGCGATTAAGGAATTTGTTAATAATAAAGGCTTTTCGCCTACTTTTGAAGAATTAAGAGAGTTGCTTGCAAAAAAAGGAATGAAATTGAAAAGTAACAACAGTTTAGTTCAATATATTGGCGCATTAGAAGGAAAAGGGTTTGTGCAAAATTTCAAGAAGTTGAGAGGCATAAGACTATTAAGCGAATCGGTTAAAAATTTTATTGCCGTGCCATTACTAGGCAATGCGAATTGCGGCGAGGCTTTAAGTTTCGCCGATGATCATATTGAAGATTTCGTTAATGTATCCAAGAGGCATATTAAAGAAAATCAGAACCATTATTTTTTTGTTAAAGCAGTAGGTGATAGCATGAATAAATCAAAAATAAATAATGGTGATTTGGTGTTAGTAAAAAAGATGGAAAGAGAGCCACAACTAAATAATATCGTTGTAGTAGTTATAAATGGATTAGGAGCAATTAAAAAATTCCAAAAAATTGACGGAATGCCAGTCTTATTGCCCAATTCCACAAACACAAAACATCAACCAACAATTTTACATCCTGAAGATCAAATCAATATTTGTGGCGAGGTTGAAAGGGTGTTTAATTTTTCAGCTATGGAAAAGTAAGTCGGATTTTCCTAAGGCAAAATTAATAACTAAGCCGAAAGGTAATAAAGGAATTGAAAGTATGTATAATTGGTATAGATTTCCAGAAGATATAAGCAAAGCGCCAACTTTTGAGGGAGTTTATTTGTTATCAGAAACTGCTTCAGAAAATGGAATTGTTTATGTTGGTAGAGCCGATGATCTTAATCAAAGATTATCGCAACATCCAGATCCAGAAAATCCCTGTCTCCAAAAAAAGGATATAAGCTACTTCGCTTACGAGGTAACTAATAATTCTGAAAATAGAGAACAGGAATTGATTGATAAGTACGATCCAGTTTGTAATCATACAAACTAAAAAAAGAACGGCATGAGCGGGCGATAAAATCTATCTCCGCTCAGCCGTCCTTCCTGATAATTTAATTATATCATAACATAAGGTTTATGGAAATAATCAACTTCATTTTAAGTGTTGTTCAAATAATCATATCAATTATTACTTGGCCAATTAAAAAATTAAAAACAATTATGGAAATTAAAAATGTCAAAATTAAACAAACTGGAAACCAGTTGGAAAACACAGAAGGAATGGATGTTAATTTAGGTAATGGAGAGAAGTTCAAAATAAAAAATATTGATATACGGCAGCAGGCAAAAATTATGAAAAACACTACTGGCATGAGAATTGATGCGTCTGGCAAACAAGAAGCAGAACTGGAAAACATAGGTATTAAAACTCCCTTAGGAAGTGTTGCTATTTCAAAAGGAGCTACAATTAACAAACAACGGTAAATATTTTTTCTCCCGCCGTCTCCATAGCGGCGGATCCCCGCGGAGCCCTGATGCGAGCCGTTGTTATTTCCCGCGTTTTACTGATTTTCAAGCATCTTGCATTCAGGCTCCACAGCCCTAACGGGACTATGGAGCCAACAGATAAAAACAGCAAAAACCATTTATCAATCTCGTTGATCAAACTCTAAAAAACAAAAAACAAATCTAAATGCGAACACGTTAGAAAATAATTATACTGCCTAACCGCCGACGAAATCAAAATCGCGGGAAATTCCAACAAAAAATGATAATTCCACACCCGTAGGGAACGAAAATTTTCGTTCCCTACACGAAACATGAAATTGTTGTAAAAATAAATAATAAAATAATAACTGAATATGAAAAATCATAATCTCAAAAAAATATTATCTGCCGGAAAACAGCTTCTTGAATTTTTTAACAGAAACGGATATGTTCGCCGTCCCGATTTGAAAATTAGAAAAAAAATCGGTTGTGATCGGTATAAAAAAGGTTGGGAAGTTCGTTTGACTGCCAAAACAGATAAAGAGCTTGATCTAATCAGGAATCTGCTTGACGAGGTTGGATTAAAAAAAGGAAAACCGTTTAAAAAAGAAAAATTCAACATTCAGCCGATATATGGCAAACAAGCCGTTGAATGGTTTACAAATTATACGGACTAACCGCCGATGAAATCAAAATCGCGGAAAATTCGGGGAAAAAATAACTTTCCGTTATCTGACTTTTTCCGTTTCGCCGCATTTTTTATCAAAGAATTGCGATGAAATAATAAAAAAAGGAAGAGTAAAATACTCTTCATGGAAGGCGAATCGTAACTTGACGGGGAGAATCCGCTTTTAACGATTCTGTAATATTAAATATTACTTTAATCTTAAATTCTTTTGTCTCAATTCCTTCTTCTTTTAAATGGGTTTTAATCCAATCGCCAACGATTTTATCGCTGACTTCAGACGGAAGGGCGGAAATGTAGACCCATACTTTAATATTGTTGTCTTGGATCTGAAACAATTCCAGATCAGTATGGAAAGACGAATCAATCTCCTTAATTTTTTGTCTTACATATTCTTCCAGTTTTTTCTCTGTCCATTTTCGGACATCAAAATCTCCTTTTATTTTTATTAAATGGGTAGCAATCACCATTTTTTCATCTCCTATTTTAATCTTAACTCAAATTTTAATTATGTCAAATTTTCACTTTTCCACACTAAACAAAATCAACTCCTAAAAAACTAAAAAGACAATCCAAACGCGGATACGGGAGAGTATAGGAGAGGGATATTAACCCCGCGCTGTAATAAATTAACTACGGGGCAGGTGAGCTGGTTTATAAACTTTACAACTTAACAGAAGAATAAATTAGGCCTTCGGCACTTCTGTCATTGCTCGCCCTGTTAGATAGTAATATATTTCACTTGTGCATATTTGATATAAATTATCTAACAGGGCGAGGAGTCCCGAGTACTCGGGACGACCGAAGCAATCTATAAATAGTTCAAAGTTCAAAATGCAAAATTCAAAGTCGCGCCCTGT